>JAQBQH010000164.1 GCA_028287105.1 Myxococcales bacterium | reverse complement strand
CCCCCTCACCGATGGTCATGCTCCGCATTTCGCACATGATGCACCGGCAGCCTTACCGCAAACCTCGTCCCCCTCCCCACCACGCTCTCCACCGCGATCTCCCCTCCGTGCCCCTCGACGATCTGATACACGATCGACAACCCGAGCCCCGTCCCCAGCGGCGCCCCCTTCGTCGTAAACCCGGGATCGAAGATGCGCGCCAGCTTGTCCGGCGCGATGCCGACGCCACTGTCCGCGATGCCCACCTCGACCGCGGCGTCGTCGATCACTCGCGTCGTGATCGTCAGCGTGCCGCGCTCGCCCATCGCCTGACACGCGTTGACGCACAGGTTCATGAAGACCTGGTTGATCTGATTGGGATGGCACTCGACGCGCGGCAGCTCGCCGTACCTTCGGTCGACGGCGATGCCGCTCTTGGTCAGGTGCGCGATGAGCACCAGCGTCGATTCGAGCCCCTCGTGCAGATCGACCGCCTTGACGTCGGCCTCGTCGAGCCGCGCGAAGGTGCGCAGCGTGCGCACGATGTCGCTCATGCGCGCGCAGGCCAGCCGGGTCACCTTCGAGAGATCCTCGATGGCGGCGAGGTCGCGCTCCTCGATGCGCCCCTGCCGCATGCGCCCGAAGATGCGCAGGAACAGATCGTTGTTGTTCACGACCGCGGCCAGCGGCGTGTTGATCTCGTGCGCCACGCCGGCGACGAGCTGGCCGAGCGCGGCCATCTTGGCGTGCTGCACCAGACGCCCCTGCGTCGCGCGCAGCTCTTCGAGCAGGCGCGCCAGCTCGGTGTTGGCGCGGCGCAGATCGGCGACGAGCCGGTGGCGGTCGACGAGGATGCGCGCGGCAGTGAAGAGCTCGACGGCGTTGACCGGTTTGCGGAGGTAGTAGTCGACGCCGGCGGAGAGGCCGGCGATGCGGAACGCCGAGTCGCGACGCGCGGCGGTGACGATGACCGGCGCGTGCTTCTCCTGGCCGCTGCCGGTGAGGCGCCGCACCAGCTCGAAGCCGTGGGTATCGGGCAGCGTGTCGGAGACGATGTAGAGCGCGGGCGCCCCGCTCGCCTCGACGCGCGCGAACAGGCTGGCGCCGTCGTGATAGACCTCGACCTCGTAGCCGGCGCGCGTCAGCTGCGCCTCGAGCAGCGCGCGATTGTACGGATAGGGATCGACGCACAGCACCCGCTCGCGGCCGCGCGCGCGCAACACCTCGGCCGGCGGGCGCATGTCGACCGCGGGGGTCGACGGCATGTTGTCGAGGTCGGGCGGACCGTCGCCGGCCCAGACCGGGCGTATCCCGGGCGAAGGCGGACGCGGGCGCTCCCCCGTCGCTGGCCAGCCGACGGCGAGCAAGGTGACCAGATCGCCGCCGCGGATCTGCGGGCCGAGGAACTCGGCGGCGTAGTCGAGCGCCGCCTCGGGGACGACGTGCGCCGACGGGATGCGATGCGTCCCCAGGCCCGCGGCGGCCGCGAGCAGCACCATCGACTGCACGGCGCCGGCGACCACGCCGTACGCCTCGGTGCCCTCCGACAGCGGGATGAGCGAGAAGACCACCAGGAGCGCGGGGGCCGCCAGCACCGACTCCGACGCGAGGCCGCGCGGCCCGGCGCTGGTCGAGCCCCAGTGGCGGCCGAGCGCCTCGGCCAGCCGCCCGATGAGCCGATCGCGCTCGTCGCCGACGACGATCATGACCCGCCACGGCGGCGACGCGAATCTCAGCGGCCGGAAGCCGGTCGCGGCGGCCACGATGCGCTCGAGGAGCTCCTTCGGCAGCGCCTCGGGCTTGAAGCGCTCGACGTCGCCGGCCGCGGCGATGATGGTCTCGATGACGTCGTTCACGAGCGGCGCGCGACCTCCGGGATGAGCGCGCGCAGGGTGTCGCGTTCGTTGAGCGAGCTGTCGTCGAGCACCCGTTCGAGGAGGGCGCGCAGCACTTCGCCGATGTTGGGGCCGGGCTTACAGGCGAGGACCTCCATGACGTCGGCGCCGCCGACGGCGAGGTCGGTGATCTTGAGCGCCGCCTCCTTGGCGATCTCGTTGGCGATGCGGGCGCGCAGCTCGTCGATCTCGGAGCCGGGCTCCTCGCCCTGACCGCGCGCGCGCACGTCGCCGGCCCGCAGCGCGAACAGCGCATCGATGTGCTCGACGCCGACGCGGCTGAGGAAGCGGCGCACCGTGCCGTCGGACCACTCGGGCGTGTACCAGAACATGTGGTTGCCGACGAGGTTGACGAGCGTTTCGCGCTCCTCGGTCGAAAGCTTGAGCCGCCGCGCGATGGCGTCGGTCATGTCGGCGCCGACCTGCTCGTGGCGGTAGAAGGTGTTCTCGGCCGGCGAGTCTTCCTTGGGCGCGGCGGTGCGCGGCTTGGCGACGTCGTGCAGAAGCGCCGCGAAGCGCACCAGCCACGGTGGATCGCCACCCACCACGCTGGCGTCGACGGCGGCGAGCGTGTGGTGCCAGACGTCGTGCTTGTGAAAGCGGTTCTGATGCATCCCCACGCCTTCGAGGAGCTCGGGGATGGTGTGCTCGAGGAGCCCGGTCGTGCGCATGAGCTCGAGGCCGATCGACGGCTTTGGCGCGCACAAGATCTTGAGCAGCTCGTCGCGCACCCGCTCGGCCGAGACCTTGTCGAACACGTCGAGCGCGTCCGGGATCGCCTGCTCCGTCGCCGGATCGATGGCGAACTCGTGCTGGGCGGCGAAGCGCACCGCGCGCATCGCCCGCAGGCCGTCCTCGCGGAAGCGCTCGAGCGGAGCTCCGACCGCGCGGATGACGCCCGCCGCCAGGTCGGCCTGGCCGCCGTAAGGATCGGCCAGCGTGTCGGCGAGCGGATCGTAGGCGATGGCATTCATCGTGAAGTCGCGCCGCTTGAGATCCTCGTCGAGCGTGCGCACGAACACCACCTCGTCGGGCCGCCGCCCGTCGGTGTAGGCGCCTTCACCGCGATAGGTGGTGACCTCGACCGGCTGCCGCACGCCGTCGCGCTCGGTCAAGACGGTGACGGTGCCGTGCTTCTCGCCGGTCGGGATGGTGCGCTTGCGTCCGAAGACCTTGGTGACCGCGGCCGGATCGGCCGACGTGGCCACGTCGAAGTCCTTGGCCGCCTTGCCGCGCAAGAGATCCCGCACCGCGCCACCGACGAGCCAGGCTTCGAACCCGGCCGCGCGCAGCCGCTGGCACAGCTCGACGACGTCGCCGGGGACGGCAAGGCGCATCGCCCTACTGCGCGCTCGGGTCGAACACCGTCGGCGCCTTGGGGCCGAGCCGCTCGGTGATCTCGGTGGCGCGCTCCTCGAACGTGGCCGCGCCGTCGCTGTCGCCGCGCTCGCTCAGGATGTCGGCGTAGCTCTGGTACGAGCGCCCCAGCTCCAACTCGTGGCCGACGTCGCCCAGGATCTCGATCGACTTCTGCAGGTGCTGCTCGGCGGCGGCTTTGTCCTCGTCGCTGATGCCGCCACGCGACAGGATGGTCCCGAGCACCCGGTGCGCCATGCCGAGATACGGCCGCGAGCCGACCTTCTCGGCCAGCTCGAGCGCCCGCCGCGCTTCGGTGCGCGCCGGCTTGAGCTCGCCCATCTGCAGATAAACCTCGGCCAGCAGGCGCGCCGCCTCCGACTGCAGCAGCCGATCGCCGAACGTCTGCGCCAGCTCGCTCGCCTGCGCCAGATGATCCGACGCCTCGGGATGGCGGCCCAGCCGCGCCAGCGCCTCGCCCATACGCGTGAGGATGGTAGCCTGCTCGAGCCGATCGCCGATCTCCTGCGCCAGACCGAGCGCCTCGGCCAGCACCTCGTAGCTGCGCTTGACGTCGCCGCGATCGCGCCAGGCGCCGGCCACCGCCTGCAGCGACTGCACGACGCCGGTGCGATCACCGATCTCGCGGCGGATCGCCAGCGCCTCGGAGAAGCGCATCATCGCCTCGGCGTGCGAGCCCGACGCCTGATGCACCATCGCCAGGTTGTGCAGCGACAGCGCCAGGGAGCGCTTCTCGCCGAGCGCCCGCCGCAGATCGAGCGCCCGGCCGTGGCGCTCGAGCGCCTGCGGGTAGGCGCCGCGCAAGAACGAGACGCGGCCGAGATCGTCCTCGACGCCGGCCACGCCGCGCGCATCACCGGCGGTGCGGAACAGGGTCAGCGCCTGACCAAGGTGCTGCTCGGCGGCGTCGTAGTCGCCGCGCGCACGATGGGCGCGGGCGATGCGCCCGTGCGCCGCGCCCGCCTTGGAGACGAAGTCGAGGCGCCAGGCCGCGTCGAGCATCTGGCCGAACAGCACCAGCGCCTCCTTGGTCTTGCCGGTGCGCTGAAGGACGTCGCCGTAGTCGTGTAGCGGATCGAGGCGGGCGAGCAGATCTTCGGGGTCGAGCAGCTCGAGGCCGCGTGCGTACAGATCGGCGGCCGCGTCGTTGGCGTAGCGCGCGCGCGCCTTGTTGGCGGCGGCGATGTAGCGCTCGGCGGCGCGCGGTCGATTGCCGCCCTTGGCGTAGAGCGTGGCCTGATGCTCGAGCTGCTCGCCGGTCTGCTCGCGCTCGTCGGGCGGCAGGCGCGTCTCGAGCCACTCGGCGGCGGCGCGGTAATAGCGGCGCGCCCGCTCGGGCGCCACCAGCTTGTGCACCAGGTCGTGCTCCAGGTTGTGCTTGAAGATGTACTCGGCCTCGCCCGGCACCGTCGAGTCGGGCATCTTGAGGAGGTAGTCGCGCTCGACCAGCTCCTCGAGCGCCGCCTCGATGCGCGCCCGCTCCTCGACGGCGAACGAGCGATCGGCGTCGGCCTCGTGCTCCAGGCGGTGCAAGACGACGAGGCCGCCCAGCCAGAACATCGAGCCCAGCGTCGACGCCTTTTCCAGGAGGCCGCGCTCCATCGGCGACAACGACGCGATGCGCGCCTGGATCGCCTCTTCGACGCTCATCGGCAGCGTCGCCTGCGCCGCGCGGTTGGTGTCGACGCGCCATTTACCGTCGCTGGTCTGCTGCACGGTGCCATTGGCGTGGAACACCCGCACCAGCTCCTCGATGAAGAACGGATTGCCGCGCGTCAGCTCGCAAGCGTCGAGGACGAGATCTTCCGGCAGCGGCTCGGCGCGCGTCAGGAGGCCGCGGAACAGCCGCTCCGACTCCTCGCGCGTCAAGGGCGGCAGGTCGAGCCGCGTGTGATCGGCCGTGCCCGAGCCCCAGCCGGGGCGGCGCACGAACAGATCGGGTCGCGTCGCCGCCACCAGCAGCACCGGCGAGCCGCCGAGACCCGCGGCCAGCTCGGCCAGGAGCGTCAACGAGTCGTCGTCGCCGAGGTGCAGATCGTCGAAGGCGAGGACCAGCGGCGTGCGCTCCGCGTCGAGCTCCAAGAAGCGGCGCAGCACCGTGCGCGCGATGCGATCTTCCTGGCGCGGATCCTCCGAGAGCGAGATGGCGCGGATGAAGGCGTTGTCGCCGATGCGCAGATCGAGGTAACGCCCGAGGAAGTGGATGACCTCGGCCATGCGGCGATCGGCGAACACGCCCGAGAGCTGCGTGCGCACCTTGTCGTGGCGCTTGGGCTCGTCGTCGGACTCCTGGATGCCGAAGCGATCGCGCAAGATGCGCGACACCAGCGCGAAGCTGCCGGCGCCCGCGATGGCGCGCCCGCGATAGACCCGTGGCCGCCCGACGGTGCCGGCCGGCTGGCGGCCGAGTAGACGCGCCAGCCACTCTGCGACGACGCGGGTCTTGCCCGCGCCCTGCGTGCCCACGACCGTGACGAGCTGCGGCGCCTGATACTCCACGGCGCGCGCGAAGATGGCGTCGAGCTGCTGCAGCTCCGACTCGCGTCCGACGAGCGGCATCGAGACGCGGTGCGGGGCGGTCACCGAGAGCTGGGCTTCAGGCGGAATCTGCACGGAACCGGTGTTGCGAATCTCCGACATGACTCTCCGATCGACAGGCAACTGGCGCTCGCTGGCGCGACTGGCGGCGCATGCTCTTTAGGACGCGCGTGAGTTTACCAGAGTTCGCCGATGGGATATGCTGCGAGGCGAGGTGCGCCCGGTCGCTACGTTCATTGCGGGTACCACCATCGCCTGCGTCGCGCTGATGAGCTGCGGCACGGTCGATCCGGGACCCGACGTCGGCCCTCCGGCCGGCTGCAACGCGCCGCCGGCGTTCTTCGTGACCGACGTTTGGCCGAAGTATTTCCAGCAGTACCAATGCGGCCAGAGCGACTGCCATGACGCCGCCACCGGCCACGGCTTCTTCCGGCTGCAACCCGTCGCCGGCGTGACCGCGCCGGATCCCAATGCGCCGGTCTCGACCTGGCCCGACGCGTGGCAGGCCAACTTCCGCGCCGTGCAGCAGAACCTGTCCTGCTCCAGCCCCGGCAGCTCGGCGGTGCTGGCGATTCCGTCGGGGCGTGGCACCCCGCATCCACCGGGCGATGTCGTCACCGACAAGCCGGGCGGCGATGCGCTCTTCAACATGTGGTTGTCGGGATCATGAGCGCTCAGGCGGGAGCGACCGAACCGTGAGAGGCGCGGCGGCGGTGCTGGTGGCGCTCCTGGTCGTCTCCACGCTGTCGTCGCCGGCACGGGCGAAGGGCGATCCGCAGCTGCGCGTCATCGTGCCGCGCGCGCCGGTACGCACGGGCCCCGGCTTCTCGTACCGCGAGCTCTATCGCGCCGACCACGGCGAGGTGTTCGGCGTCGTCGACCGCAACAGCGGCTATTGGTTCCGCATCATCCTGCCCGACGGGAGATTCGGCTGGATCTACGGCGAGCAGGTGCTGGCGTTCGACGTCGACCTCGAGCCCTCGAGAGCGTCGCGCGCGTGGGCGGCCGTCAAGCGCACGCTGTTCGCGCCGTCGCCGATTCCGTCGTCGCACGTGGGGCTGGCCTTCTCGGGCGGCGCGCTCGGCGGCGACGGCATGTTCATGTTCCGCCCCGCCGTCACCCTCGACGCCCACTTCGCGCTCGAGGGGCACATCGGTGAAGCGGTCGGCTCCGACGGCTCGCTCCTGCTCTACGGCCTCGACGGCGACATTTTTCTCTGGCCGCTGGGGCCGCTGGTGCCGTTCGTAGCGCTCGGCGGCGGCGGCGCGACCTCGTTCCCGAAGATCAACGGGGTCACCCAGACCGGCAAGACCCAGTTCGCGCTCGACGCCGGCGGCGGCCTGGCGCTGGTGATGGTCAAGCGCATCATCCTGCGGTTCGACGTCCGCAACTACACGCTCTTTACTCCGAACTCGACCGAGAACCGGCAGGAGTACTCGGGCGGATTGGCGGTGTTCTTTTGAGAATCTGTATCGCTGCGATGGTGCTGGTGCTCGGCGGGATGGCGGCCGGCGGCTGTGGCCGCTACGCCGTGCGTGCCGACGAAAAGGAGTACCTCGCCGACCGCATGATGCAGCCCGACTACGACGCGATGGAGACGGCGAACGATCAGCACGTGCTGTCGAACCGTGAGGGGTCGCAAGGTGGCTTCGGCGCGTCTGGCGGAGGCTGCGGCTGCAATTGATGCAAAACGCGGCGAGAAACGCGGCGGCCAGGGCATCTCGCGGCGTACGTCCTGGCTCGGCCGGTCACGGCCGAAAGGGCCGCTCGCACTCTCGCTGCGGGCGAGCGCCCCGATCTGCCGCGGCCGGCGCGCTTCTCGTTGGCGGCGTCATCGCAGCGTTCGGGATCTTGCTCGTCGCGGCGACGGCGCGCGCGGAAGATCGAGTGGAGGTGAAGGGGGAGTACTTCACCGAGCCCTCGGGGACGCAGGCGTTGCATGTGTTTCACCCGGCGGTGGGCATCGATGTCGATGCGCATCGGGATTTTACGCTGCGGTTCGGGTACGACGCGGACGTGGTGTCGGGGGCGACGGTACGCACCTACGGGGCGCTCGACGCGGTCTCGGCGGCGACGTCGTTTTCGGACACGCGTCATTCGTTCCACGGCGGCGCGCAGCTGCGGCTCGGCCCCACCGCCGTCGACGCCGGCTACACCTACGGCTTCGAGAACGACTACAACTCGCACGCCCTCGACGTCGGCGCCAAGGTGGATCTCTGGGGTAAGAACACGACCTTCCGCCTCGGCTACTCGCACAACTTCGACTCGGTGTGCAACGTCGACAACAAGGGCGCGATGGTGACCGAGCGCCGCTCGCTCGGCGCTTCGAAGGGCTGCTTCGGCAAGACCGTCGGCCTCGTGTCCGAGCCGCTCGCCATCGACAGCTACGCGGCGTCGTGGACGCAGGTGCTGACGCCGATCCTCCTGTCCGATCTCTCGGTGACCTTCCAGGTGCTCGACGGATTCCAGTCGAACCCCTACCGCCGCGTACGCCTCTTCAACAGCGTCGAGGCGCAGGAGTCGGAGCCGCTCCTGCGCGAGCGCGTCGCCCTGCAGGCGCGCTTCCGTCTGGCCCTGCCGCGCGCGCGCGGCGCGCTCGGCATCCTCGGACGCTTCTACTGGGACACCTGGGGCATCAAGTCCGGCACCGCCGAGATTACCTGGGACGAGTGGGTCCATCCGCAGCTGCTGCTGCGCGTGCGCGGCCGCTTCTATCAGCAGTCGCGCGCGCTCTTCTATCGCGACGCCGGCGAGGCGCTGAGCTACGAGTCGGTCGGCCCGGTCGGCCAGTATTTCACCGGCGACCGCGAGCTCTCCCCGTTCCGCGACTACCTGGTCGGCTTCAAGGTCGCGTGGGTGCGCAACGCCGACGAGCGCGGCAAGGTCTGGCGCTGGTTCGAGCAGCTCGACCTCAACGCCAAGATCGACCTCATCGACTACCAGCCGCTGACTCCGCTGCCGCCCAATCAGGCGCGCAACGTCGGCCTCGTCAACGCGCTCATCGCCGAAGTGGGCCTCGCGCTGCGCTGGTAGCGCGGACGCGCGGGGTTGGTCGACGGCGTTAAGAAGTGGCCCCGGAGCCCGCGCCCACCGCGGGGGGGGATCCTCGGAGAGCACGAACCCCGGAGCCGCTGTGATCTACAGCAATTGGAGTACCAGTTTCAGCCCCACTGGACGAGATGCATTGTCGCAGACTTACGTACCTTTCTGTCCATGCTCTCGCGTTCTACCGTGCAGGGCGCCGCACAGGTGAGCGGCCAATTGCACACTCGACGTTACGGTACGCCGCGCTTCGTTCAGGCGTCGAGACCGAGGCGCGCGAGCTTGTCGTAGAGGGCGCGACGACTGATGCCGAGCCGCCGTGCAGCCTCCGCGCGCGAGCGCGACGCGCGCAGCGCACGGCGGATCGCGTCCGATTCGGCGCGCCGCATCGCGGTGTCGAGCGCTTCGACGCCGCCCGAACGCGGCAGCACCGCCGGCAGCGCCGAGCGGCGCACGACGCCGTCGGGAGCGAGGATGACCGCGCGCTCGACGGCGTTGGACAGCTCGCGCACGTTGCCCGGCCACGGATAGCGCTCGAAGTCGCGGAGCACCTCCGGCGCGATGGTGATCTCGGGCCGCCCGATGCGCACGCCGACCTTGGCCGCGAAGTGACGCACCAGGAGCGGCACGTCGCCGGGCCGATCGCGCAACGGCGGCACCTCGAGCGTCACGACGGCGAGGCGATAGTAGAGATCCTGCCGAAAGCGCCCTTCGTTGACCGAGCGCGCCAGATCGCGATTGGTCGCAGCGACGACGCGCACGTCGATCTCGCGCTCCTGATTGCCGCCGAGGGGTCGGACGCGCCGCTCCTGCAGCACGCGCAGGAGGCGAGCCTGCAGATCGAGCGGCAGGTTGCCGATCTCGTCGAGGAAGAGCGTGCCGCGATGCGCCTCCTCGAGGAGCCCGTGGCGCGCCTCCGACGCGCCGGTGAAGGCGCCGCGGGTGTGGCCGAAGAGCTCGGCGGCGAGGAGGTTGCCTTCGAGCGCGCCGCAGTCGACGGCGACGAACGGTCGCTGCGCGCGCGTCGAGGTCTCGTGGAGCGCGCGCGCCACCAGCTCCTTGCCGGTACCGCTCTCGCCGACGATGAGCGCGGTCGTGTCGGTCGGCGCCAGCCGCGCGATCTGATCTTCGAGCAGGCGCATGACGGCGCTCGCGCCCACCATGGGGCGGGTCTGCCCCTTGAGCGCGCGCGCCCGGCGGAACAGGAGCGCCTCACGCTGAAGCAGCCCCGCTTCGGTCGCCTTCTCGACGGCGAGCACCAGACGCTCGAGGTCGAGCGGCTTCTGCAGGAAGTCGAAGGCGCCGGCCTTCATCGCGCGCACCGCGTCGTCGATGGTGCCGCGTCCGGTGAGGAACACGACCGGCACGCCCGGCTGATCCTCGCGCGCGTGCGCCAGCACGTCGAGCCCCGAGCCCTCGGCGAGCGCCAGATCGGTCAGCACCAGATCGAAGGGGCGCCGCGACAACGCCGCGCACGCCGCCGCCACCGTGCCCACGTCGGTGACGCCGTAGTCGCGATCGCGCAGCTCGGACGACAGGATGCGCCGGAGCGGCGCATCGTCCTCGACGACGAGCACATCGGCGCGCGCCGACGCTAGCTCAGAATCGCGTGTTTCTTGAGGAGCTTGTGCAGGTACTTGCGGTCCATGTCCGCCTCGCGAGCCGCGCGCGAGATGTTGCCCTGCGCGCGCTCCATCAGCCAGGTCAGATACCGCTTCTCGAACTCGTTTTCCCATTGCTCCTTGTTTTCGCGATAGGACTTGGATTCCTGAAACGGCGCCGCGGTGGCCTCGAAACCGTCGCTGTGCGGCGACGGCATCGACACCAGCTTCACCGGCGAGCCGTTGGCCGCGGTCGGCGACAGATAGACGCCGCGCTCGAGGACGTTGCGCAGCTCGCGCACGTTGCCGGGCCAGTCATGCGACATGAGCGACTGAATGGTCGCGTCGTCCATCTCGCGCGGCGGTGCCCCCTCCTTGGCCATCTTGGCGAGGAAGGCGCGCACGATGAGCGGGATGTCTTCCTTGCGCTCGCGCACCGACGGCATGTGGATCGGCACGACCGAGAGACGGAAGTAGAGATCCTCGCGGAACTTCCCCTTCTGGACTTCCTTCTGCAGGTCCTGCTTGGTCGCGGCGACGACGCGGATGTCGATCTTGATGGTGCGATTGCCGCCGACGCGGCGGATCTCGCGCTGCTCGAGGACGCGCAGCAGCTTGGGCTGCAGATCGAGCGACAGCTCGCCCAACTCGTCGAGGAAGATGGTGCCGCCGTGGGCCAGCTCGAAGGCGCCCTGCCGCGTCGTGGTGGCGCCGGTGAAGGCGCCCTTCTCGTGTCCGAAGAGCTCGGACTCGATGAGCGTCCCCGACACCGCCCCGCAATCGACGACGACGAACG
Organism: Myxococcales bacterium; assembly: GCA_028287105.1. Lineage (GTDB taxonomy): Bacteria > Myxococcota_A > Polyangia > Palsa-1104 > Palsa-1104 > JAQBQH01. Next base: position 13,064 of record JAQBQH010000164.1, on the reverse strand, counting down.
GCTGATCTTTGCGCTTGGACAGGGCGTGGATGGTGCGCGCCACCATGTCCTTGCCGGTGCCGGTCTCGCCTTCGATGAGCACCGTCGCTTCGGTCGGTGCGATGCGCTCGGTGAGGCCGAAGATCTCGCGCATCTTGAGCGAGCTGCCGACCATCTCGCCGAGCTGCTCTTTGTCGGACGGCAGGATCTCGATCCGCTCTTCGAACGGCTGGAACTTGAGCTGCACCGCCCCGATGGTGATCACGCTACCGGCGCGAATGTAGGCTTCGCGGATCTCGGCGCCGTCGAGGAAGGTGCCGTTGGTCGACTGCAGATCGCGCAAGAGGTGCCCCTTGGCGTCGCGCAAGATCTCGCAATGCACGCGCGACACCGTCTCTTCGGGCAGGACGAGGTCGTTGCCTTCGACCTTGCCGATGCGGATGACGTCTCCGGAGATGACGAACTCTTTGCCGCGCTGACTGCCTTTGAGCACCACCAGCTTGCACTGCGTCAGGTGCACGGCGCGGGCTGCGACGCCCTCCGTGGACACGCGCGTGCGCGGTGGCTGCTCGCTCTGCATCAGTAAAAGTTTATCACAGTTGCTACATCGCTGAATGGAGGCGCCGTGTTATGCTCGCGTCGCGTGATCCCATATCGCCGTTCGGTGGTGCTGGGGGCATACATCGCGGTGGCCGCGTGCGTCGCTACGAGCCTGCCGGTCTACGCCGACGAGCCGTGCCTCGATCCCGACGCCGAGCTGGGCGCCGCGGGACGTCGTAAAGGTGTCCAGAAGCGCGATTTCATGAAGCGCCTGCGCCTCGAGGTCTCGGCCTGGGGCGGCTTCTTCGCCAGCGACCTCCTGTCGAGCTCCTACGACTACGGCGGCGCCATCGCCTTCTATCCCGGGGAGGACTTCGGGTTCGAGGCGTCCCTCCTGGTGACGCCTTTCGATCTCGCGGTCGAGCGTCCGCTGACGCAGTTTTTCGCCGGTCAGACGTTCAAACCGTCGCTCGCCTTCATGGTCGTGGGTGACGTCCTGTGGTCGCCCATCCACCTGAAGCTGCGGGTGAGCGAGAATTCGATCGCCCACGGCGATCTCTTCTTCGCGCTCGGCGCCGGCGACACCATCAGCCAGACCGTGCAGGGGCTGACCTTCGACGTCGGCATCGGGCTCAAGCTGTACGCCGGCCGCTTCTTCGCCGTTCGCTTCGACCTGCGCGACTACCTCATGATCCAGGAGGCGGTCGCCATCCAGCGCGTGACCAACAACCTCGTCGGCCTCATCGGCGTGTCGCTGTTCATCCCAGGGCCACGGTCTTGAAGAGCGTACAGCTGACAGCTCACAGCCGGCCGTTGTGGCTGTGCTTGATCGTCGGGTTGGGCTCGGCGCCGGCGTATGGCGACTGCGTCGATCCGGTGGAGAAGGCGAAGTTGATCGCGCAGAAGAGGGGGCGTCGGGACGACGAGCGCGACTTCGTCAAGACGGCGCGCCACGAGCTGACCGCGCAGGGCGGCTACTACGTGTCCGATCTGCTCGACGGCACCTTCGTCGTCGGCGCCGCCTACACCTATCACCTGACCGAGGACGCCGGCATCGAGGCGTCGTTCGGCTTTTCGCAGGTGCGCTCGTCGGTGGCGGCGCGGCTCGAGCGTGACCGCGGCGTGACGGTGCTGCCGAAGCAGGATCGCGTCTATCTCGTCTTCACCGACCTCATCTGGTCGCCCATTCACGGCAAGATGCGCATGTTCGCCGACTCGATCGTGCACTTCGACATCTACGGCGCCGCCGGCGTCGGCATCATCGACAACGCCACCAGCTTCGGCGCGGCCGGGCAGTTCGGCGTCGGCAGCAAGATCTTCTTCGGTAAATCGTGGGCGCTTCGGCTCGACGTACGCGATCAGCTCTACAAGCAGCAGATCTTGAGCGTGCGCCAATACGTGCAGGACTTCTCGCTCACGCTCGGCGTGAGCATCTTCCTGCCGACGAGGTTGTGATGCGCAAGTGGACGGTCGTAATGCTCCTGTTCTCCGCCACGGCGCTCGCTGCGCCGTCGAAGAAGCGGCATCCCCCGACCCGGCGGCCGCCAGTCTCGGCCCCGGCACCGTCGCCGGCGCCGTCCCCGTCCCCGTCCAACGACGCGACGCCCTCGGAGAGCCCGGCCGACGCGGCGCCCAACGAGAGCGCGCCCCCCGCGGCAGGTGCGACGCCGGCTCCGGCTCCCCCGCCGCCGCCCGCACCCGCGCGCGAGGAGCCGCCGTCGTCGAAGGCCAACGTCGATCTCGATGGGCTCAACCGCGAGTACAACGCGCTCCGCGACGAGCTCTTCCGCTCGCGCGCCAAGGCGCACCTCCTCGGCGACGCCATGTTCAAGACCAAGATCGTCGCGCAGTTCCAGTACAAGGCGCAGCGCGCCTGGCCGATCAAGAAGGTGACATTGAAGATCGACGATCAGCCGGTCTTCACCGCCGACTCGCCGTCGACGAACGATCCGCTCAAGCTCTATGACGGCTTCGCCGCGCCCGGCAAGCACACGCTCTCGTTGCGCGTCGAGTGCGGCGCGACCGGCGAGGAGCGGGTCGCCTACGGGGCGGAAGGCGTCTTCGTCGTCGACGTCGCCGAGAACAAGCAGACCAACGTCGGTTTCGTCGTCGACGAATCGGGCGACGGCCCCGCCAAGCTGGCCAAGAAGCGCGAGGGCACCTTCGACGTGCGCGTGCGCGCCGATCTCGAGACCGTGGAGCGGCAGAAGTGACGCGCACCCTCCTCCTCTGCATGCTGATCTCGTCGACGGCGCTGGCGAAGGCCGCGCCCGAGGCCGCGACCTACCTGCAGGAGATGGAGAAGCGCGGGCTCATCGACAAGAGCGCGGTGACCCCGGCGATGCTGGCGGCCGAGGTGCGGCGCGCCGATGACGAGCTGGTCCAGGGACAGCCGGCGGCCGCGGCAGCGCGCCTCTACGCGATCGTCGAGGGGCCGCGCTATCAGGACTTCTCCGACTCCGAAGACTTTCAGGACGCGGAGTATCGGCTGGGCGTGGCGCTGGCGCGCGGCGGCGGCGTGACCACGGCGCGGCGCTATCTCGGCCGCTCGCTCTCGCGCGGGCCGAAGTCGAGCTACTACCACGCGGCGCTGCGTGCCTACGTCGACGTCTGCCTCGATCAGCACCTCACCGAGACCTGCGTCGCCGAGATCGGTAAGCTCAACGCCGAGGACGTCAACGAGGAGATCGCCTATCTGCGCGGGCGCGCGCTCTACGACGGCAACCACTTCGAGCGCGCCGAGACCGATCTCGCGAACGTCACGCCCAAATCGCGCTTCTATTCGTCGGCGCTCTATCTGCGCGGCGTCATGCGGGTCAAGCGCCAGGATCTGCGCGGCGCGCAAGATGCGTTCTGCGCCATCGCCGATGTCAAAGCGGGCGATCGCATCCGCTTCTACATCGACGGGCGCTACTACGCGCTCAAGGATCTGGCGCGGCTGGCGCTCGGCCGCATCGCGCACGAAGAGGGGCGCGACGACGACGCCTTCTATCATTACTTCCTGGTGCCGTCGGATTCGAAGAAGCTCGGCGACGCGCTGTTCGAGGCGGGCTGGGCGTCGCTGGCGCGCAAGGAGTACGATCTGGGCGCGCGGCTGGCCGAGGAGTTCCTGAAGCTCTACGGCACGACCGCGCGGGCGTCGGAGGCGCGGCTGCTGTTCGCGACGCTGCAGGTCAAGACCTGCCGCTTCGCCGAGGCCGAGAAGGGCTTCGATTCGGTGCTGAGCGAGTACGAGCCGCTCACGCGTGCCGTCGACCGCGCCATTGCGGATCCGGCGACGCGGCGCACGCTGGCCGAGCGGCTGCTCGCGACCGACGACGCGCATCCGCTCGACATCAAGGACAACGACGGGCTGATCGCCTCGATGCTGCAGGTCGACACGCGCTTCTACCGGCTGCACGCGATCGCGCGCGGGCTCTCGCGCGAGGCGGCCGACGTCGATCACGTCGAGGACTCGTGGGCGCAGCTCGAGCGCCGCATCGCCGCGCAGAAGGTGCAGCCGGTCAGCGCGGGCACGCTCGATGCGCCGGCCCTGCTCGAGCGGGTCAACGCGCTCGGCGACGAGATCGCGCGCGCGCGGCGGGATGCGCACAAGTCCGACGAGGCGCGCAAGGCGCTGGCTGCGCTCGAGGGGCGACGTGCGGAGCTGGCGGCGACGCTCGAGCGGACCATCGACATGCGCGGCAGCGGCGACGCGGTCGAGCGCAAGGGGCTGCTCGGCTTCGTGCAGGCGGACCGGGCGGCGGCGGGCGCGTTGCGCGGGCAGGCGGCGACGCTGGCGTGGCGCATCGACGCGGCCTCGGGCGAGCTCATCAAGCAGGCGCTCACCGATCTCCGTGTCAGGCTTGACGGGATGTTGCGGCAGGCGCGGCTCGGGAAGATCGACGCGGTGGTGGGACAGAAGCGCAAGCTGGAGCGGCAGATCGAAGATCTGGCGGCGGGCCGCTTCCCGGCGGAGATGTTCGGCAAGCTGCACATCGAAGGGTTGATCGGCGACGACGAAGAATATTGGCCGCCGGAGCGCGAACGTTGGGCTGATGAGTACGAAAACTATAAATAGAAACAGCTCAGAGCTGACCGCTCACTGCCGACAGCTCGCGTCGTGGTGTTGCGCGGCGATGGTGCTCGTGGCGAGCGCCGTTGCGTGTGCGGGTGGGGAGTACGAAGAGGCGAAGATGTCGGCGGGGGATCGGGCGCGCAATCTCGCGGTGTCGCACGAGGTCGAGGCGCTGATTCAACGGAAAGAGGGCGAGGTCGCGGTCAAGCGGCGCCAGGGGATCGTGCTCTTGGAGACGTATCTGCGGGAGCATGGGCCGACGCCGGAGACGCCCGAGGTGGTGTTTCAGCTCGCCGAGCTGAAGTGGGAAGAGGCGAAGTCGCAGTTCCTGCAGCAGATGTCGGCGTTCAACACGGCGGTCGAGAATTGCGCCAAGGAGAAGCAGGCGCGCTGCAAGACGCCGCCGCAGCCGACGCTGGAGCTGGTGTCGTCGCAGGCCTTGTACAAGCGCCTGTTGACCGAGTATCCGAGCTTCCGCAAGACCGACGCCGTGCTCTACCTCTATGGATTCTCGCTACGCTCCGAAGGCAAGCTCGACCAGGCGCTGGTGCAGTTCAAGCGCATCTTGAACGAGCACGCGCAGTCGCGCTTTCGGCCGGACGCGTGGATGGCGGTGGCCGAGTCGCGCTTCTACGACGACAGCGACTACAAGGGCGCGCTCGCCGGCTACGACGAGGTGCTCAAGTATCCCGATTCGCCGCTCTACGATCTCGCGCTCTTCAAGACGGCGTGGTGCTACTGGAAGCTGGGCGACTCGGATCGCGCGGCGCGGCGGTTCAAAGAGGTGCTCGACCTCGGGTCGGGCGTGAACACCAAGTCGCTGGCGCGCGCGCATCAGCTCACCGAGGGCGGGCGCAAGCGGCTCGAGGAGCTCAAGGGCGAGGCGCTCGACTACCTGGTGCAGGTGTTCACCGAGGACGAGCGCAAGGGTCCCAAGGACGCGTTCGACTTCTTGTCGTCGATCGGCGGCGCCGGATATTCGCGCAAGGTGATCGCGAAGCTGGCCGAGACCTTCTTCACGCAGGCGCGCTACGACCGGGCGATCGAGTCGGAGCGCTTCCTCATGAAGCTCGATCCGAACGACGAGGGCAATCCCGACCGCCACAAGCGCGTGGTCGAGGCGCTGCGCGAGATGGACCAGAACAAAGACGCGGTCAAGGAGCTGCGCAAGCTGGCGGAGACCTACGGGCCCGGCAGCGAGTGGGCCAAGGCGCAGCAGAATCCGCAGGCGGTCGAGCATGCGCACAAGGTCGCGGCGACCATGCTGCGCGAGGTGGCCAAGGCGCTGCACGCCGATGCGCAGCGCAACGAGCAGCAGCAAAAGGGGCACATCGATCAGGAGCGCTACGCCCGCGCCGCCGAGGCCTACTCGTTCTATCTGCAGAAGTTTCCCGCCGATGCGGACGCGCTCGAGGTGCATTATCTGCTCGGCGATATCTATTTCTTCAAGCTCAAGAAATATGACGAATCGGGCGACCAGTATCTCGCGGTCGGCAAGTCGAAGCCGGTCGGGAAGCTGCATCGCGAGGCGCTCCTACAGTCGATCGCGTCCTACGAAAAGCTGCGGCGCGACCACTCGGGGGGCGGCAAGAAGGAGCTGTTACCGTCGGACAAGCGAATGGGCGAGGCGATCGATCTCTACGCCACGCTCTTCCCGCAGGATCCGGAGATCGCGGGTGTGCTCTTCAAGAACGGGCAGCTGTTCTACGATTACGGCGAATATGACGAGGCCGTGAAACGATTTGGTTTGATCGTCGAGAAATACCCGAAGAATCAGGTGGCGGGCGCGGCGGGTGACAAGATCCTCGAGTCGCTCAACAAGGCGCACGACTACGAGAACGTCGAGAGCTGGGCGCGGCGCCTCTTGAAGGTGCCGGCCTTCCAGGCCAAGGACGATCAGGCGCGCCTGCAGAAGCTGGTCATCGACGCCGGCATGAAGGCGGGCGAGCAGAAGGCCGAGTCGGACCCGATGGCGGCGGCCGACATCTATCAGCGCGTGGCCAACGAGTTTCCCACCTCGCCGCGGGCGACGGCGGCGCTGGTCAACGCGGCGACGCTCTACGTCAAGGCGGGCAAGCCCGAGGAGGCGGTGAAGCTCGACGCGGTGCTGGTCGACAAGTATCCGTCGTCGACGGAGGCGCCGCAGGCGGCGTGGGCCGCGGGCAAGCTCTACGAGCAGGCGGCGCTGTGGGATCAGGCGGCGCGCTTCTACCAGACGCTGGCGGACCGCTATCCCAAGGACAAGAACGCGGCCGACGCGCTGTTCAACGCGGGGCTCTTGAAGGAGCACCTCGGCGATACGCAGGCGGCGATCGCGGCCTACTCGCAGTATGCGCAGCGCTATAAGACACGCGACGACGTCAAGCAGGTGGCGTTCCGCGTCGGGGTCGTCTACGCCGAGGCCGGGCAGCACGAGGCCGCGGGCCGCGCGTTCGGCGACTACGCGCTCAAGTACCCGGGCAATGCGCAGACCATCGAGGCGTTTTCGCGTCAGGGCGCGGAGCTCATCGCGAGCGGGCAGGACAAGCGCGCGCAGGGGCCGCTGAAGGAGGCGGTGGCGCTCTACCGGCGCGGCGCTGATCGCGCGGCGGCACCGGCAGCGGCGCATGCGCGCTACCTCGAGGGCGAGGTCATCTTCCGCGAGTTCGAGCGCGTCAAGCTGGCGTCGGATCCGAAGAAGCTCAAGCGCACGCTCGACGAGAAGTCCAAGCTCATGGAGCAGGCCAAGCAGGCCTACGTCGACGTGGTGACGTTCAACGATCCCGAGTGGGCGACGGCGGCGCTCTATCGCATCGGCGAGGCGTACGAGCGCTTCGCCAAGGCGCTGCGCGACGCGCCGGTGCCCAAAGAGCTCAACGCCGACGAACAGCAGGTCTATCGCGACGAGCTGGAGAAGGTGGTCGTGGTCGTCGAGGAGAAGGCGATCGACGCCTACAAGAACGGGTACCAGAAGGCGCTGCAGCTCGCGGTCTACAACGAGTTCACGCAGAAGCTGCGCGGCGCGCTGGGCCGGATGAGCGATCAGGAGTTCCCGGCGGAGAACGAGGCGCGCGCGCGGCCGGCGGCGGCGGAGCCGCGCATGAATTTGCCGTTCGTGTCGGCGGTGCAAAGATGAGCTCACGGCTGAGAGCTCACAGCTCACAGCTTGGCCGTGCTGTCGCGGCGGCTCTGCTCGTTGTCCTGGTTGGGTGCGGGGGGGCGGCGAAGCCGGCGGAGATTCCGAAGCTGCCGCCGGCGAAGCCGGAGGCGGTCGAGGCGCTGAAGGATGCGGCCCGGATGTGGCGGCTGGGGCCGGGCAACTACGAACGCGCGCTCGAGCGGCTGAAGGACGCCCTCGAGATCGATCCCGGGCTGTGGGAGGCCTGGTATGACGCCGGGTACATCGAGCTCTTGCGCCATCACACCGACGAGGCGATCGCGGCGCTGGAGAAGGCGCACGGGATCCTGCCGACGCACGCACCGACGGTGGCGGCGCTCGGTCAGGCCTATCTCGCCGCCGGGCGCACGGCCGACGCGGTCAAGGTGCTGCGCGGGTTCGTCGAAAAGCAGCCCAACGCCAAGGAGGCCAACGCGGCGCGCGTGCAGCTGGCCAACGCGCAGCGGCGCGCCAAGAAGCTCGACGAGGCCACCGAGACGCTGCGCGCGGTGCTGCGGCTCGAGCCGCGCTCGGCGCCGGCGCTCAGCGCGCTCGGCATGGTGTACGAGGCGCGCGGACAGCATGATCTGGCGGACCTCGTGCTGCACCGCGCGCTCGACATCGACAAGGAGTCGAAGGCGGCGGCGGACGTGTACAACAACCTCGGGCTGGTGGCGCTGGCGCGGCGTCGCGACCAGGAGGCGTTCGCCGATTTCGATCAGGCGTCGCGTCTCGATCCCGCGCTCACGGTGGCGCGGCGCAACAAGGCGATGGTCTATCTCGACTGCGGCGATTACGCGCGCGCCTCCGAGGAGCTGCGCGGCGTGACCAAGGCCGAGCCCACCGACGTCGAGGCGTGGAACGCGCTCGGCGTGGCGGAGCGCGGACAGGGCAAGTTCGACGCCGCGCAGAAGGCGTACGAGAAGGCGCTGGCGGCCGATCCCAAGGGGGCCGGCGCCGCAGATGCGCTTTTCAACCTCGCCGTGCTGCAGATGGACTTCAAGAAGGACCCGGCCAAGGCGCGCGCGCGGCTCGACGAGTATCTGAAGGCGGCGGCGCCGAATCATCCGCGGCGCGTGGACGCCGAGGCGCGGGCGCGCGAGCTTGCCAAGCAGGCTCCGCCGCCGGCACAATCGAAGGAAGCAGGAGGCACGTCGTGAAGATCCTGGTGACTCTCGTCGCGCTCCTCGTGGTGACACCAGCCACGGCGCAGAAAAAGAAAGCGCCGCCCAAAGCCGGCGAGAACGACGGCGGTCCAACGCAGGTCGACCCGAAGACCGGTCAGAAATCGAAGCAGTACACGTTCGGCGGCCTCGATATCGACGGCAAATTGAAGACGCCGCAGCTGCTCTACTTCTTGAATCGCATGAAGTCCGAGTTCGATACGACAGCGCCCGACAAGCGAAGCTTCATCCCCGAATTGAAGCGCTCCACCGACGAGATGTGATACGCTTACCGACGCGATGATTTCTGGATCGCGTCCCTTGCGTGTCGTGTTGGTGTGGCACGGTGAACCGCTCGAAGAGCGCGTGTTCGCCGAGCCGCAATCCATCACTGTTGGTCCTTCGAAGAAGGACACCTTCGTGGTGCCGTCGTCGCGTCTCGGCGAGCAGTTCCCGCTCTTCCGGCCGTCGGCCGACGAGACGGGCTACGTCCTGACGCTCGCCGAAGGGATGTCCGGCAAGATCAACGTCGACAACGAGCCCTATGCTGTCGACGAGTTCTTGCGGCGCGGGCGCGGCGTTCCGGTCGGCGTCTTCCGCGAGCAGCCGCTCGCGACGAGCGACTGGGGGATCGTCGGCCTCGACGAGACCGGCGACGTCGCCTTCTTCTTCCAGTTCGTCGCGCCCGGCGTCGCCGTGGGGCCGACGCGCGGCTGGCTCGATCGCTTCTTCGGTCAGGCGCTCATCTTCGCGGCGGTGGTCAACATCGCCATCCTGGGGATCGGCTGGATCTTCGGCGGCGCCGATGACGACGCGCTCGATCTCGATCCGCCGCCGTCGACGGCGATCGCCAAGATCCTGCTCGAGCCGCCAAAGGAGCCGGAGGCGGAAAAGCCGCAGCAGAAGCGCAAGGTGCGTGAAGAGGACGCGTCGAAGCGCGCGCGCGAAAAAGAGGGCAAGGTCGGCAACGCCGACGCCAAGGTCGCCGAGACCAAGATTCCCAAGGGCGACAAAGATCAGATCGTGAAGAAGGTCTCGAACATGGGCCTTCTCGGCATCACCAAGGCGTCCAAGCAGTCGGCGGCGCTCAAGATGCTGCTCTCCGATACGCCCGACGCGACGATGACGACGGCGATGGCGGGCCTCAAGGGCACGGAGCTGGTCATCGGGCGCGGCTCGGGCGGCATGTCGACGCGCGGTGAAGGGCCCGGCGGCGGCGGCAAGGGCGGCGGTCAGCTCCTCGGCGTCGGCAACCTCGCCGTCGGCGGCGGCGGCAAGGGCGCGCACGCGAACGGCAACGGCCCCGGTCACGTCGGCAAGGAGATGAAGGTCGCCGTGCAGACCGGCACGCCGAACTCCGACGGCGGCCTCTCCAAGGAGCAGATCCTCAAGGTCGTGCAGTCGCACGCCGCCGCGATCCAGTTCTGCTACGAAAAAGAGCTACAGCGCTTCCCGCACCTCGCCGGCAAGGTCGTGGTCGACTGGAAGGTCAACCTCGACGGCCGCGTCGAAGCCACGCGCGTCGGCAGCTCCTCGCTCGGCAATCCGAGCGCGGAGAGCTGCATGGTTCGTCAGGTCAAGAACTGGCAGTTCCCGAAGCCGAACGGCGTCATCTGCAACGTCAGCTTCCCCTTCTTCTTCAAAGGTCAGTGATGCGTGTAGATCGCGCTGGTCTCCGACGGGCGATCGGTCGCGTCGCCGCCGAAGCCAATCACCAGCCCCTCCATCATCGTGAACTGTCCGCCGCCGGGGTTGCAGGTCATCATCGCCGGTAGCACCGCCGCTTGCGCCGCCGGCGTCATCGCGACCAGCGCCTCTCTGCCCTTGATCAAGATGCCGAGGGCTCCGTCTCCGAGAAGACCCGGAATGCGCATGTGGCCTTGCAGCGCGTCGCCCGCGGCCTCGAGCGCGAAGACGCGAATGCCGACGTGCCCCTGCATCTGCGAACCGTCGAGGATGAAGTCGACGCCCGCATTGCCGAGGTTGCCCGTGAAGTGGCGCACCCCGTTGACCTCCGCGAGATCGATCGCCGCCGGCATGTGGTTGTCGATCGATCCGACCACCTGCAGGTGATCGCCTTTGTGGCTGACGTCGAGGTCGACGAGCATGCCGCACACGCGCCCGCGGATCGATCCGCCCTGATCGCTCAGCCCGCTCGACGGACCGCCGGGCCGCGGATGCGCGCCCTCGTGCTTGATCGTGAATGGCTGACCGTTGAACTCCTGGGTCAGCCGCGGCACCTCTTTGCCGTCGACAATTGCCGTCTTGGGAACGCCGGCACAGCCAACCGCGAGCAGCATCGGAACGAGTAGTCGCTTCATGTTGGGATTATCGGCGAGCGCGAAAGAATGTTGCGTGACTTTGGCCGCTATTCGCTCTTTTTTTCCATCTTCGATTTGAGCGCGGCCAGGCGGTCGTCGAGGTCCCGCGTCTTCGACATGTCGTTGAGCTTGCGCTCGACCTCGAGGCTGTGCACGTCTTCGTGGCGCGCCTTGGCCAGCTCGTCGTCGAGCTCCGCTTCGGCGTCGACGGCGTCGACCTTGGAGTTCAGCCGGTCGAACTCGTCGAGCGCCGCCGAGCCGAGCGAGTTCTTGCCGCGGCTGGCGCGCGCCTTGGCCTTGAGCGTCTCCTTGCGCCCCTTGACCTCGGTGATGCGCGCTTCGAGCTGCTTGAGCGACGCGGTCAGCTGCTCGGCATAGGACTGCGACTCGAGGAGCGAGGCGGTCGCCGACTGCCCTTCGGCGTCGACCTGGGTCTTGCGGGCGAGCGCCTCCTTGGCGAGGTTGTCGTCGCCGGCGCGGATCGCGCGCTCGGCGCGCTCTTCCCATTCGCGAGAGGTCTTGGCGAGCGCCTCGGCACGGGTGCGCATGCGCTTCTCCTGGGCGAGGGCCGTGTGGACCTCCTGCCGCGCCTTCTTGAGCTGCTGCTCCATGTCGATCACGAGCTGCTCGATCTCCTTGCCCGGGTCCGACATCTTGTCGATGGCGGCGTTGACATTGGAGGAGACCAGTCGCGAAATGCGGTCGAGGATGCCCATACCTTCCTTTATACGTCAGGATGCAGGCGAATCCACCGCCAGCGTGGTAGGTTGATCGACCATGGGAGGCCTCGCCAGCATCGAGGGACAGCCGCGCGCCGTCGAGACGCTGCGGGCCGCGCTCGCGGGCGGAAAGCTGCATCACGCCTATCTGTTCGAGGGGCCGGAGGGCGCCGGCAAGAACGCGATGGCGCTGGCGTTGGCCCAGGCGCTCGAGTGCGAGGCGCACGATCGCGACGGCTGCGGCGTCTGCAATGCCTGCCGTAAGGTCGACGCCGGCACGCATCCGGACGTGCTGTGGTTCGACATGACGCCCAAGGGGCTGACCGAGCGGGCGCGCGAGCTGCTGACGACGCTGGGCTTTCGGCCGCACGAGGGGCGCGCGCGCGTGGTCATCTTCGACCCGGCGCATGGTCTGGCGCCCGTGCCGGAGCGCGCCGAGGCGGCCAACGTGCTCTTGAAGACGCTGGAAGAGCCGCCGCCGGATACGCACTTCATCCTGGTGACCGCGGAGCCGCGACGGCTGCCGATCACGGTGCGCTCGCGCTGTCAGCGGATCCGCTTCGCGGCGAAGGAGCAGACGGTCGCGCCGCCGGAGTCGCTCGACGCGCTGGAAGAGGCGCTGGCGTCCCCAGGCGCGGCGGCGCTGTTAGCGGCGGCCGGGGAGCTGGCGCCCGATCGCGACGAGGCGCTGGCGTTGACGGCGGCGCTGTGGCGGCGGCTGCACGACGCGCTGCTGGTGCGTGAGCAGCACGCGGTGCCCGAGGAGCGCGCGCAGGCGGCGCGTGGGATGAGCGCGTGGAGCGCGGCGTCGCTGATGACGGCGCTCAAGGCCAGCGACGAGGCGACCGAGGCGTTGCGCGGGAATGTGGCGCCGTCGCTGGCGATGGAGCATTTGTTGCTGACACTGCGAGAGGCGGCGCGGGCATGAGCATCGGCGAAGGCGGAGTCCCGCCGGCAGGAGCGCCGCCGGCAGGTGGTGGCGGCGGCGGCGGCGAAGGCGGTGGCGAAGGTGCACGACGTCGTCGGCGGCGTGGCGGTCGCGGTGGACGCGGCGGCGAGCGCGGCCCCGGCGAGCGCGGCCCCGGCGAAGTGTCGCAGCAGGGCCGACCCGGCCCGGCGGATCGCCCACCGCGCGAGGAGCGCCCGCGG
>JAQBQH010000152.1 GCA_028287105.1 Myxococcales bacterium | reverse complement strand
ATCGTCGGTCCCGACGATCCGTCCGATCGCTTCACCTACTGGCCGGTGCGCCTCGCGCGCGGCGGCGAAGTGCTGGCGCCGGGCAAGCCCGACGATCCCGTCCTCTAGCTAGACGTCCGCGATCTGGCCAACTGGCTCGTCTGGACGATCGTCGAGAAGAAGCTCCTCGGCACCTTCAACGCGCTCGGCCCCGCCACGACGCTGGGCATGGGCCAGCTCCTCGAAGGCTGCAAGAAGGGCGTCGGCAGCGACGCGAAGCTCACCTGGGCCGATGCCGAGTTCCTCGAGAAGCAGGAGGTCCAGCCGTGGATGAACATGCCGGTGTGGGTCCCGCCCGTCGGTGAGATGGCCTACATGGGTCGGATCAGCCGCGACCGCGCCGTCAAGGCCGGGCTCACCTTCCGCCCCGTCGCCGACACCGCGCGCGACACGCTCGCCTGGTGGAAGACGCTGCCGGAGGAGCGCCGCGCCAAGCCGAAGGCCGGCATCTCCGCCGAGCGCGAGCAGTCGGTGCTGACCGCCTGGCACGCCAAAAAGTGAACGACGAAAGACGCGCGGCCCTCTGGGCGGCCGCGTATCACTTCCTCCTCCTGGCGGCGTACTACACGGTGCGCCCGCTGCGCGACGCGATGGGCCTGCGCGGCAGCGTCAAGACGCTGCCCTGGCTGTTCGCCGGCACGCTCGCCGTCATGGTGGTGACGACGCCGATCTTCGCCGCGCTCGTCGAGCGCATGCCGCGCCGCCGCTTCGTGCCGCTCATCTACCACTTCTTCGCGGCCAACCTCGTCGCCTTCTTCTTCGTCCTGCGCGCCGATCCGTCGACCACCGCGGCGCGCGTCTTCTTCATCTGGACGTCGATCTTCAACCTGTTCGCGGTCAGCGTCTTCTGGGGCTTCATGGCCGATCGCTTCGACGCCGCGTCGGCCGCGCGCCGCTACGGCTGGATCGCGTTCGGCGGCACGCTCGGGGCGATGGCCGGCGCCGGCCTGACCTCGCTGCTCGCCGAGCGCATCGGCGCCGCCAATCTCACGCTCGTCGCTGCGCTCCTCCTCGAAGCCGCTGTGCTCTGCTTCTATCAAGTCGCGCGCGGCCACATCCCGTCGCTCAAGTCCGACATTCCGCACCGCCCGGTCTGGACCTTCGCCGCCAAGCTGGTGCGCTCGCCGTACCTCCTCGCCATCGCCGGCTACATGCTGCTCTACACCATCACCTCGACGTTCGCGTACCTCGAGCAGGCGCGCCTGGCACAGTCGGCGGTGCACGGCGATGCCGCGCGCACGGCGCTGTTCGCGCGCATGGATCTCTACGTCAACCTCTTCAGCCTGATCCTCCAGGTGACCGCGACGGGCTTTCTCCTGCGGCGTGCCGGCGTCACCATCACGCTCCTCATTCTGCCGGCGGTGACGCTGGTCGGCTTCGCGGCGCTGGCGGTGCACCCGTCGCTCGCGGCGATCATCGCTTTTCAAGTTGCGCGCCGCACCTCCGACTACTTCGCGGCCCGCCCCGCGCGCGAGCTCTGCTACGTCGTCGTCGGCCGCGAAGAGAAATACGCCGCCAAGAGCTTCATCGATACGTTCATCTACCGCGGCGGCGACGCGCTCGGCGCCAGCGCCTTCGGCCTCGTCGGCGTGGTCGCGCCGGTGGTGGCGCTGCCCTTGTGCGCGGTCTGGATCGTCGTCGCGCTGTTCCTCGGCCAGCGCCAGAAGGCGGAGCGCCAGAAGCTCGAGTCGCGCGCGGTCAGCGCGAGCTCTTGAACAGCCGCTCCCCCTCTTCGACCAGCTCCCGGGCCTCGGTCGGCCCGACCCAGTCGACGATCTCGAGCTCCTTGTCGGCGAGCGCGCCGGCGGCGATGAAGAATGCCTCCAGCTCCTGACGCACGCGGCGCGGCAGCTCGCGCGCGTCCTGGCTCTCCTCTTCGCGCTCGGAGCCCTTGGGCACGGCGAACAGCCGGTGATTCGGCTGGCGACCACTGCCGTCGGACTTCCGCTGCGTGACCAGCAGCGCGCCGATCGGATCGCACGACATCACCACGCCCGAGAAGGTCGGCGTGTCGTGGAACATCATGACGTCGAGCGGATCGCCGTCGGGCGCCAGCGTCGACGGAACGAAGCCCCAGTCGTACGGATAGGTGACCCCGAGGATGAGCGAACGGGTGAGCGTGAAGATCTCGAGGTCGGCCTCGTACTTGAACTTCGCCTTGGAGCCGCGCGGCGACTCGACGACGCAGCGCAAACCACCCTTGGGATCCCACGTCGGCAGCCGGTGCAGATTCGCCACGTCTCCATCGTAAGCAGCGGCCGGCGTATGCAAGTATGCTGCGACCCGATGGACCGCCGCTATCGACGCTGGCTCGCCTTCGCCTCCGCGCGATTGACCCGAGCCATGGCCACCGCGCGCCAGGCGGTGCTCACCGACGTCGACGTCACCACCGATCAGCGCGTCGCCAACCTCGCCGAGGCGGAAGCGTTCGCCGCCTCGGCCGCGGAGCTCGGGGCCGCGGTCGCCAAAATAGCGCAGGTGCGCGCCTATCTCGACGTCGCCGGCGTCGCCACCACCGGCGAGGCGCGCGCGATGCTGGCGCGGCTGTGGGACCGCATGCCGCCGCGGCCCGCGTCGGTGATCCGCGGCGTCGTCGAGGCCGAGCTGGGCGCGCCGATCGCCGACCGCTTCGCCAAGTGGGACGACACGCCCATCGCCGCCGCCTCGCTCGGCCAGGTGCACGCCGCCGAGGACGCGGACGGCAAGCGCTTCGCGGTCAAGGTGCAGTACCCCGGCGTGGCCGAGTCGCTCCGTGATGACCTGTCGTCGGCGTCGCTCCTCCGTCGCGTCGTCGGCGCGCAGCTCGGCCCCGGGGCGGCCACCGACACGCTCGAGGTCATGCGCGCGCAGCTCCTCGGCGAGCTGGACTACGTCGCCGAGGCGGGCTGGCTCGAGCGCTTCCGCCTCCTCCTGGGCGCCGACAAGACCATCGCCGTTCCGCGCGTCGACCGCGCGCGCTCGACGGCGCGCGTGCTCACCATGGAGCGCCTCGACGGCCAGACGCTGCCGGCGCTGGCCGACGGCGGCGATCTCGAGGCGCGCAATCGTGCGGCGACGGCGATCTTCCGCTTCGCCTTCGGCGCGCCGCTCCAGCACGGCATCTTCAACGCCGATCCGCATCCGGGAAACTATCTGGTGCTCGACGGCGCCATCGGCTTCGTCGACTTCGGATCGGCCGCCGAGCTGACGCCCGAGATGCGCGCCGCCGATCATCAGCTCTTCCTCTCGATGATCCATCGCGACGGCGAGGCGCTGCGCCACGCCGCCAACCTCGAGGGGCTGGTCGCCGACGCCAAGGTCTTCGAGGGCTCGATCTGGCGCGAGTGGGAGCAGACGCTGGCGGCGCCGTTCTTGCGGCGCGGCGAGGTGACGCTGTCGCCGGCGCACGTCGGGCGCGTGATCACGCTCACAGGCGAGCTTCTGCGCGCGCGTCGCATCGCGCTGCCGCCCGGCGCAATGCTCCTGTGGCGTCAGCGACTTGGCGCGCTGGCGGTGCTGGCCGGCCTGCGTCCCAAGCTCAACTTCCGCAAGCTCCTCGCCGGCCTCCTCGACGACGGCCGCAACCCGATCGTCCTCTACGATCGCTGGCGCTGACCGTCGGTCATTGACCCCGCGACGGGGCTCGTGGTACGAGCGCGCGTTGCAGCTGGGGGCCGGAGTGCGGATTCTTTCTCTGGTAGTCGTTCTGTTCATGGCCGCCTGCTGCGGCTTCTCGAAAGTCGGGAGCGAAGGCAGCGACCTGTCCGGCGGTGACGTCGACATGGCGGGCAGCGACGTCGACATGACCGGCGGCGGTGGCGGCACCGGCGGCGGCGGTGGCGGCGGTGGCGGCGGCGGCGGAACCAGCATGTGTACCGGCTGCGGCTGCGGCTCGCCCGTGCTCATGGTCGCCGTCGAGAGCGTCAACGGCGCCACCGGCGTCGACGGGCGCGTGCTGCAGCTCGACCTGCCCGCCTCGGGCCCCGCGGTCGCCTGCGGTCCGCAGCTCAAGGCCTCGGGCGCGCTCTCGAAGACGCCCGACTCGATCGCCTGGGTCCCGCCCGACGGCGTGCTCTACGGCTCGTCGGAGAGCATCATCTATCTCGACGGCGTCAAGGACCAGATCCGCTGGACCTACCGCCCGACGCAGAACGGCGACGTGCCGCGCGCGCTGTTCACGCTCACGCGCGCCGGCGCCGGTGACGTGGTCGCCGTCGCCTACGACACCAACGGGTCGAACGAGGTCAACGTCCTCGCCATGGTCGACCTCAAGGACGGCAAAGAGCTCAAGTGGTGGGACATCCAGTCGTCGGCGGGCCCCATCTACCTCGGCAGCTCGGTGCCGTCGATGGCGCGCGACCCGTTCGACTCGTCACGCGTCACCTACGTCAACAATGGCATCACCGCGCATCCGGCGATGCAGACGACGCTGCCGTGGGACGGCAATCCGGTGGCGCCGATGGTCTGGTACGACACGCGTCCGCCCGGCAACTATCCGCAGACGATGCACAGCTACGTGGCGGGCGGGATCAAGCGCGCGGTCTGGGCGCAGACCACGAGCTCCTCGACGGCCGCCGACGTCATCTACGAGATCGACGACGACGGCACCGGTCCGACGCTGCACGGTCCGCTCAGCTGCACCGACGCCGCCATCTGCAAGCAGCCGTTCAGGACCACCGACGCGGCGCCCGATCCGACGATGCCGGAGCGGGTGCTGGCGACGTGCGACGGGCTGACCTCGAACGTCAAGCACGTCGTGCGCATCGACGCCACCACGTGCGAGCAGGTCGTCGACGGCGGCAAGCTCCTGACGCTGACCTATCCGATCGCGCTCGCCGTCGGCCCGCCGCGCTAGCTACTTCTTGTTCTTCTGAAACAGGCCGCCCATCCAATTGGGGTCGGCCTTCAGCTGATCGAGCATCTGCACCACTTCGCCGAAGCCGGTCTTCTCGATCTCGTCGACGGCGTCGGCGAGCGCGGCGCGCATCTTGACGTCGGCATCCTTGTGCGCCGCCAGCTTGCGCGCTTCGTTGATGGCGATGAGCTCGATGTCGCGCGGGTCGGTCGACGGCATCGCCTTGGAGAGCACGCCCATCTCGTCGCCGACGACGACGCTGGTCAGCTCGACGCCGGTCATCTTCTTGACCCGCTCGCGCTGTCCCGGCGTCAGCACCACCTCGAGCTTGCCGCGCGGCGGCGGACCGGCCTTGGCCAGCTCCTGGCGCTCGAAGTCCTTGGCCAGCTTCTCGAGGTCGCGCCCCTCCTGCTCGAGCTCCGCGGTGATGGCCTGGATGCGATCGACGTCCTTCTCGCTGGCCATCGACTGCGCCTTGTCGGACATCTCGCGCTGCTTGCGCAAGAGCTCGTCCATCGTGATTTCGCGCGCCATCGGGCTCTATCCTAACCTGCCTTGCGCGCGCGCAGCCAGTGCACGCGGTAGACGACGGCGGAGCGGGCATCGCGGCGCAGGGTCCACGGCAATTCGGCCTCGTCCTCGATGCTGTAGCGCGCTTCCAGATCGTCGCCGTCGACGAGGCGGCGGCGTAGCGCGGCGGCCGGGTCGGCGCCGCCGAAGCGATGCTCCTCGGCGACGATGCCGCTCTGCCAGGCGTAGGGCGAGGCGAAGATGACCTCGCCGCCGGCGCGGCACAGCCCGTCGGCGACGGCGATGATCTGCGGCGGCGCCAGCACCGCGTCGAGGACGTTGAGCGCCACCACGCGATCGAAGCTGCCGGGCACGAGCGGCGGATCCATGGCGTCGCCGCACACCAGCGTCACGTTGCGCGCGGCGGCGGGCGGCTCGATCGTCGCGGTCACGTAGTTGCGGCCGGCGACGCGGCGGGCGTAACGCACGGGCTCCCCGTCGAGGAGGCGGCGCGCCCGCCGCAGCGACGCCGGCGCGAGATCGACGCCGACGACCTGGGCGGCGCCGCGGGCCAGCTCGTGGAGCCCGCGACCGACGCTGCAGCCGAGCTCCACCGCGCGCTCGACCGGCCGCGCCGCGCAATCGGCGAGCCGCGCCGCGAGGGCGGACATGCCGAAGCCGCCGCCGGGTCCGTCGGGCAGCGGCGAGGCGCGATCGCCCCAGTGCGCGTCGAGATAGATCGAGAGGTGCTCGACGAGCTGCGGATAGGGCGCGTCGTCGGGACCGGCGGCCGCGAGCGTCGCCTGCGTCTCGGGATCGAGCGGCCCCTCGACGAGCCCAGCCCCATGGCGCGCGAGATGCGCCGCCGCGTCGCGGACGATGATGGGGATGCCGTCGACGACGGCGTAGCGGCGCGCGCAGGCGGCGTTGTCGCAGACGAGAGCGTCGCCCTGGGTCGAGAGCGTGTGCAGCTCGCGGCCACGCTCGCTGCGCGTGCGGCAGACGGGACAGATGAGCGGCAGCTCGACGGCGGTCGCGACGCGCACGCTACTTGTGGCGAAACAGCCCGAAGGCCGACGTATAGCCGTGCAAGAAGGTCTGCCCACCGACGGGGCCGATCTCGCCGTTGCAGAAGAAGCCGCCGAGCGGCACGCCGGCGCCGACGCTGGCGCGGAAGAGGTCGGTGTCGTGATCGGGCCGCCCGAACAGGTGCGTGCCGCGGCCGAGACAGGAGAAGAGCAGCGCCCCCGACGGTGCCGGCTGCGCGGCGCGATAGCGCTCGAGGTGCGACTCGAGGTCGTGCTGCGCCGTGCGCGCGTCGCGCAAGAGGAACTGGATGACCTGCCACGGCTTGACCTGCGCACCGACGGCGAGCGCGCCGGTGTTGGGATCGACGCCGACGATGTTGCGCACCAGGAAGTCGGCGCGGAACTCGACGGCCGCCTCGTCGACCTCGAGGCCGACGAAGAGCGAGTGGCGGAAGAGATCGCGATCGCGCGAGTCGAGCGAGTCGTAGATCGAGCGCATCACGGCGACCGGCTGCTTGCCGCCCAGCTCGCGGATGATGTGACCGTCGGCGCGCGTGACCGGCATGGGCGTGCCGATGGGGCGGCAGCCCTGCGCGACGATGGTGTCGACGGCGATGTCACCGCTCATGGCCAGGCCGACGGCGCCGCCGCGCCTGAGGACGTCGCCGGCGAAGAGCGCGTTCTCGCCGGGTCCGACGCCGCCCGACGCGAGGCCGCCGACCTTGCGGCCGGCCGGATAGGCGGCGTCGAGGCCGGCGACGAGCGCGTCGGCGTCGCAGGTGAACGGGTCGCACAAGATGAGGAACTGCGGATCGACGTCGGCGGAGATGCCGACGCGCTGGCGCCAGGCGGGGCCACCGTCGCTGGGCGCGTCGGCGAAGACGAGCGGCTCGAGCTTGACGCCGGGCAGCTCGGCGGCGGTGACCGAGACCGCGGGGCGCGCCTCGACCTCGTGACCGTCGCCGATCACGCCCGAGGCCGAGCAGCCGAAGACGAGCGCGCGCGGAAACGCGGTCCTGAGCGCGTCGGGAACCGAGTCATAGCGCGAGGCGTGGTGCGGCGAGACGAAGGCGACGACGAGATCGGGCTCGGCGCCGGCGAGCTGCCGCGAGAGCACGGCCGCGCCTTCGGCGAGCGCGCGCGCCGTGTCCGGCTCTTCCGACAGCGCCGACGCCCATTTCATGCCGTCATCGTACACCCGTTGCGGCGGGCCGCGGCGTGGCGGCGCGCGCGAAGACGGCGTTGACGCCCGTAAGAGAGAAGGGTAATACCTTGCACCAGTCTTTTTCACCCTGCCCGGGTGGCGGAATGGCAGACGCAGGGGACTCAAAATCCCTCGCCCTTAAAAGCGTATCGGTTCGACTCCGATCTCGGGCACCAGCGACGACGACGTACTGCGCTACCGCATCAGGCGCAGGCGCGCGCCGAACGCGCGGAGCCAGTCGTGAAACGGAAGCTTGGCCGCCATGAGCACGATCTCGAGCTCGGGCGGATCGAACCACAGGCCGTCGGCGGCGCAGGAGTCGACCGGGACACCGAGCACGTCGACGCGCGCCATCCGCCCGCCGCACGCCGGGCAGGGCAGCCGGTAGATCGCCGGGCGGGCGCGCGGCTGCGGCAGCGGCGCCTCGTCGTTGCTGCGCGCCAGCTCCTGCCACATGGCGGCCAGCGTCGCCGCGTCGACGAAGATCCCGCCGCAGCCGTCGCATAGATCGTAGGCGAAGGCGCCCTGCGTCTGCCATGCGAGGCGGCGCGCGCAGCGCGGGCAGCGCCGGTGAGGGCGCGCAGCTTCGCGGTACATGCGCCGATTGTATCGCGTCTCCGACGGATCGGGTCAATGGCGCTCCCGATGGATGACCAGGACCCCATTTGTCTGGCGGCCCGACTAGCTGTACTTTCGCGGGGCCGTGGCCGCTCCCGTCCTCCATAGCGCCGCCTTCGAAGCGATCGTCGCGAGCTTCGCCGACAATCTCTACGTCTTCGATCGCGACCTGCGCTACGCCTTCGTCTCGGACAGCGCCGCCGCCGCGCTGCAGCTGACGCGCGACGAGATCATCGGCCGCACCTGGTACCAGATCGGTCTGCCGCCGGTCCTCATGGAGCCGGTCGAGGCCTTCATCCGCTCGGTCTTCGCGCACGGCGATCCGGTGCGCGCCGAGGCGCAGCTGGCGCTGCCCGACGGCATGCATCACTACGAGTACATCCTGGCGCCGGTGCGCTCCGGCGACGGCCGCACCATCGACTTCGTCACCGCCATCGGTCGCGACATCACCGCACGCAAGACGCTCGAGACCCAGCGCACCGAAGTGCTGGAGTCGATCAGCGACGCCTTCTTCGCCGTCGACCAGAGCTGGCGCATCATCCTCGTCAACGGTAACCACGAGCGGCTCACCCGCAGGAAGCGGGCCGACACCATCGGGCGCGTCTTGTGGGAGGTCTTCCCCGAGTCACGCGCCCCGTCGCTGAAATACTGGTCCGAATATCACCGCGCCATGAACGAACGCGTCGCCTCGCACTTCGAGGAGTTCTATCCGCCGCTGCAGATCTGGACCGAGGTCCACGCCTTCCCCACCAACGACGGCGGCGTCTCGGTCTTCGTTCGCGACATCACGGCCAAGAAGGGCGACGAAGACCACCTGTTCTCGGCGCGCGGCTTCGAGCAGAAGATCGTCGCCATCGTCGGCCACGACATTCGCAATCCGCTCGGCGCCATCGAGCTGGCCTCCGGCCGCATCCTGCGCCAACAGCAGCCGGGCGACTACACCGTCGCCGTCAAGAGCGCGCAGCTGATCCAGCGCGCCGTCGACCGCATTCAGCACATCGTCGACGACCTGCTCGACTTCACGCGCGCGCGGCAGGGCGGCATTCCGATTCAGCTCGAGAGGACCTCGCTCGACGTCATCTGCAAAGAGATCCTCGACGAGCTGCACGACAGGGCGGCCCATCGCGACGTCATCTTCACCTGCAGCGGCGACGTCACCGGCAGCTGGGATCCGCATCGCATCGCCCAGTCCGTCTCCAACCTGGTCGGCAACGCGTTCCAGCACAGCGCGCGCCAATCGCCGGTCCGCGTCACGGTGGCGCCCGACGGCGACAACGTGATCCTCGCCGTGCACAACGAGGGCGAGATCGCGGCCGACGTCCTGCCCACGATCTTCGACCCCTTCCGGCGCGGGCTCGCCAAGCACCAGAGCGAAGGGCTGGGCCTCGGCCTCTACATCGCGCACACCATCGTGCGCGCCCACGGCGGCCGCATCGACGTCGAGTCGAGCGCCGCCGACGGCACCACGTTCCGCATCGTGCTCCCGCGGCAGCCCGTCGTGGCCAAGCTCGCCGCCGTCTAGCGCGCGACTACTTGCAGTTGGTGGTGTTGAGCGGGATCTCCTTGGCGCCCGGGCAGACCGGCGCCTTGAACGTGCCCTTGAACTGACCGCTCTGCGCACCGACGGAGAAGGTGATGTCGAAGGTGCCGTCCACGGTGGTGGCGCTGGCGGGATCGACCGCGCCGCTCGTCGTGAAGTTACCCGCCGACGCCTGCGTGTAGCCGGTGAGCGTGCAGTTCGCGTCGGCCGTGGCGATGAGCGCGTTGTGCATACCGGTGCCCGCGCCGCCGCCGCCACCGCCACCGCCGGTACCGCCGCCGGTGCCGCCGCCGCTGCTCGGATAGGTGTACGCCGCCGCGGGCCACACCTTCGCCGCGCCGGCGACGGCGCCGAAGCGCAAAAAGGAGCTGCTCTTCGCCGAGCCGCCCGCCTGCAGGATCGCGCACAGGTCGGCGCGGTCGGAGATGTAGACACTGAACGACGTCGGCGTCACGACCGAGACGACGCTGCGCGGCGTGGTCACGGTGTAGCCGTTGATGGCGCCGGTGATGGTGCCGGAGCCGTTGGGCACGGTCACTCCGCCGCCGCCTCCGCCACCACCGCCCGCGCCGCCGCCGCCCGCGCCGCCACCGCGCACCAGTAGCCGGTGACAGCTGAGTCGTGTTAGGCCGCTTCCCAGCGGAGAGGGGCGTCGAAATCGTCCGCGCCC
>JAQBQH010000099.1 GCA_028287105.1 Myxococcales bacterium | reverse complement strand
CTGAAGTGCTCGGAGCGTGGTCGCGCGTACAGTAAATGGATCGCGCTAGGGCGTACGCTATCCACCGGGAACCTCCGTGCGCTCTTTCGCAGCCTATCTACCTCTCGCGATCGTCCTGTCGGCCCTGCCCGGCTGCGGCGGCGCTTCCGACTGTCCAGCCCTCACGCTCAACATGCAGAGCCTCGCGGCGCAGGCCAGCGCCGTCGACATTCTCGTCTACGACTCGACGTCGCGGTGCGGCGGCAATGACGTCGCCGCCGGCGCGGCCGCGCCGGTGGTGAGCCGCCATCTCGACGGCCACGCCGGCACCACGCTGCAGCTTCCGTCGGGCCAATATGTCGTCGTGATGCACGCCTTCGACGCCGGCGGCGCCTTCATCGGCAGCGCCTGCCAGGCCGAGCTTTTCACGCCGGGCCAGCGGGCCTGCGTGAGCGTCGCCTTGTCGACACCGATGCTCGACCCCGACGGCGGCGTCGCGGATCTGGCGACCGGCGGCGGCGGCGGCGGCGGTGCCGGTGCTGCCGGTGGCGGTGGCGGTGGCGGCGGCGGTGGTGCCGCCAACGGCGACATGGCCGTCACGCCATTTACCGTGCAGTCGAGCGGCGTCACGACCAGCCTCTATCAGGCGTGGTCGGCCGGCAACGGCGTGGTCTACGTCGTCGGCGCCGCGGGCGTCATCCTCAAGACGACCAACGGCGGAACCACCTGGACCAAGCAGACGAGCGGCACCGCCTCCGATCTCGAGGCGGTCTGGGGCTCGAGCGCCACCGACGTCACCATCGCCGGGTTCAAGGGCACGGTCCTGCACACCACCAACGGCGGAACGAGCTGGACCCTGGTGAGCGTCGGCGTGACGACCAACCTGTTCGACATCTGGGGCGCCGGCGCCGGCGACATCTACATCACCGGCGACCGCGGCGTCGTCTTGCATGGCAACGGCACCAGCTTCAGCGCGGTCGGCACCTCGGCCGGAATGACGCCCGTCAACTGCGTCTGGGGATCGAGCGCCAGCGAAGTCTTCCTCTTCGGCGGCGCCGGCCTCGTGATGGAGGGCACGGCCGCGGGCGGATTCAGCAAGACCCTCAGCCCGACCGGCGACTACTTCAACTACGGATGGGGGACGCCCGGCGGCGTCGACATCTGGATTCCGTCGATGAACTCGGCCGGCACCTCGTCGACGCTGTGGCACTCGGCCAACCACGGCGGGTCGTTCCAGTCGCAGCTCACCACCGCCTCGCCGCTGTGGGCCGTGTGGGCCAACGACGCGGGCGACGCCTTCGTCGTCGGTGATCAGATCCTCGAATCGACCGACCACGGCGCCACCTGGAACAGCGCCGGCCCCACCCCGGCGCTCCTCTACGGCATCGGTGGCGACGCCGCCGGCACCGCGGTCTGGACCGTCGGTGTCAACGGCACCATCCTGCATCGTCCGTAACCGCTTCGGCGATCTCGGCACGGCCCCGCTGTGCGCGCCCTCTCTTCGGGCGTATCTTGTTGGCGCGCCCTCGAGGAGGTGCACCATGTCCATCGCCATCCCGCAGACCGCAGCGGCCCACCCGACTGCCAACGACGCGCTCGCGCGCGATCTCGAAGTGCTCGCCGCGCACAAACAGACCTGGGCGACGCTCCCCGTCGCACAGAAGATCGAGCTCCTCGCCGCGGTCAAACGCGAGACGGCCAAGGTAGCCGAGCGCTGGGTCGCCGCCGCCGTCGCCAACAAGGGCATCCCCGCCGAGTCGGCGCTCGCCGGTGAGGAGTGGTCGTCGGGCCCCTGGGCGCTGCTCTATGGCCTGTCGCAGCTCGTCCGCACGCTCGGCGAGATCGAGCGTCACGGCCGACCGCGCATCCCCAAGGGAGCGGTGCGGCGCGCCCGCAATGGCCAGGTCATCGTCGATGTCTTTCCGTCGTCGCTGTACGACAAGCTGCTCCTGAGCGGCGTCAGCGGCGAGGTCTGGATGGAGCCGGACGTGACGCCGGAGAACCTCGACGACCATCTGGCGAGCTTCTATCGCACGCCCAATCCGGTCGGCAAGGTGGCGCTCGTCCTCGGCGCCGGCAACATCGCCTCGATCGCGCCGCTCGACGTGCTCTACAAGCTCGTCGCCGAGGGGCAGGTCTGCATGCTCAAGATGAACCCGGTCAACGAGTACGTGGGGCCGTTCCTCGAGGAGGCGTTCGCGCCGCTCGTCGCGGCCGGCTTCGTGCGCGTGGTCTACGGTGGCGGCGACGTCGGTGCCTGGCTGTGCGAGCACCCGCTCGTCGAGGAGATCCACGTGACCGGGTCGGCGCGCACGCACGACGCCATCGTCTTCGGCAGCGGCCCCGCCGGCGAGGCGCGACGCAAGAAGGACGAGCCGAAGAACCGGCGACGGGTCACCAGCGAGCTGGGCAACGTCAGCCCGATCGTCGTGGTGCCGGGACCGTGGACGGCGGCCGACGTGCAATTTCAGTCCGAGCAAATCGCGACCATGAAGATGCACAACGCCGGGTTCAACTGCATCGCCGGGCAGGTGCTGGTGCTGCCGGCGGCGTGGAATCAGTCGCAGCCGCTCGTCGACGCGGTCAAAGCGACGCTGCGCGCGCTGCCCAACCGGCTCGCCTATTATCCGGGCGCCGCCGAGCGACAGAAGAGCGCGCACGCTGCCCATCCCAACGCCGAGCTCCTCGACGAGGCCGCGGGCGGCGTGCCGCGCACGCTCATCTCGGGTGTGCCATCCCAAGGCGACCAGCACTGCTTCCGCGAGGAGGCGTTCGGCGGTGTGTTGAGCGAGACGCGGCTCCCGGGCGAAGACGCGCGCAGCTTCCTCGAGAACGCGGTCGCGTTCTGCAACGACCGGCTATGGGGCACGCTCGGCGCCAACCTGCTCATTCATCCCGCGACGATCAAAGAGCTCGGTGACGCGTTCGACGACGCGCTCGCCGAGCTGCGCTACGGCTGCATCGCGATCAACACCTGGACCGGCGTCGGCTTCCTCCTGGCGCAAACGACGTGGGGCGCCTTTCCCGGACACGCACGCAACGACATCCAGAGCGGCGACGGCGTGGTCCACAACTCGCGCCTGTTCGATCGGCCGCAGAAGAGCGTCATTCGCGCGCCGTTCTATCCGTTTCCGCGCGGGGTCGCGCACGGTCAGGCGGCGATCTTGCCGAAGCCGCCCTGGTTCATCACCAACAAGCGCGCGCACGAGACTACGCGCAAGCTCACCTTCTTCGAGGCCGCGCCCAGCCCGCTCAAGCTGCCGAGCATCTTCATGTCCGCGCTGCTTGGCTGAGCCGCGCCGCGGCGCGCTGCCGCTCGTCGCGCCAGTTGCGCTCGCTGCGTTCGTCGCGCTCACCGCCTTCGTCGCGCTCGCCGTCCATCCTGTGGCGGCGCGCGCGGCCGAATGTGCGCTGCCCAACGGCGCGGTCCCGTCGCTGGCAGACGCCGACTCCGAGGTGCGCCTCTCCTTTGTGCAGCTCGGCATGCGGCGCGCGGCGCGTCAGTCGCGCATCTGGGCATGGAGCTCGGCGGGTGCGCTCGCCTTCGCCGCCGGCTTTCAGCTCCTCGGCGCCACCCACGTCCCCGACGAAGGTGACCGCGTCGATCTCTACATCGGCGCCGCGTCCGTCGGCTTCAGCCTGGCGCAGCTCGCCATCTTCTACCCGCGCGTGACGATCGATCAGTGGACGCTCGACCGCCACGTCGCGCACGCCGGACGCGGCGTCGATCGCTGCGCGCTCGTGGCCGAGGCCGAATACTTCCTCATCCGCGACGCGCGCAGCGAGGAGATCGCGACCGGCCCGGCCATGCAGGCCGTCACCTTCCTCTTCAACATCGGCACCGGCCTCGTGCTGGGCATCGCCTTCGACCGCTGGCACTCGGCGGCGATCAACATGTTCCTCGGTGCCGCGCTCGGCGAGCTCCAGATCGTCACGCAACCGACCGACGCGATCACGCTCTTGCGCCGCTATCGCGCCGGTGATTTGGCGCCGGGCAAGGAAGCGCGTGCGTCGCTCGGGTGGCACGTCGCTCCTACGGCCCTGCGCGACGGGTTCGGCCTCGCTTTCGGCGCCGCCTATTGAGTGATCCGCGCAATCAGGAGTATCTGGTCGCGCCCATGAATCGGTTCGCTGACTGCTATTCGCTCCACGAGCAGTGATACTCGCAATGATCGTCGCCGCGCGCTCGACAGAGGGTCTCCTTGACCCGCGCGCTCTTGCCGCCGCAGATCTCGATCGCTCGCACGTGCCAGCCAACGACGGTGAGGCAATCGTCGAGCGTGACGCTCTCGGCCTCGAACGTCTTGAGCAGACAGCTCGTCGGTGAGCTCTTCTCGTAGGTGCGACGGCCTTTGTCGTAGTACTTGCTGTAAATCTGCGGCGCGCGCGACAGGAGGTAGTGCGGATCGCCGACGTGAACGAAGGCCTTGTGGATGTTCGACAGGTTGGCGTCGGCCGAGGCGCGCCCCATATCGAGGAAGAACTGCCTCTTGTGCTTCGGCGACATGACCGTCGCAATGGCCTGGTCGAGCCGTTGCGCCATCTCGAACGGGTACCACGACACGGCCAGCACGATCCCGCGCCAGACGCTTTGATCGTCGGCGGGCAGGGCTGCCATCACCTGCTCGAACACGCCCTTGGCCGCAATGAGCTCGAGCCTCGAGAGAACGACGCTGCCCTTCACTTGTGCCGGCGGGGACTTCAAAGAGGCTCGGGGCCCATTATCGCTCGTTTCGAGCCAATTTGCAGGGCCTGATTACAGTTTCGGTGATGCAGGCTACGGCGTCGGCAGGGTGAAGGCGCGCGCGAGGGTCCAGTCTGCGCCGGAGGGCTGCGCCGCGCGGACCCAGCTGTTGCCGTCGGTGGAGAAGCGGAACGAGTAGCTCACCGTGGTCCAGTCGGCGAAGTTGCGCACCTCGTAGGGCACCGTCCAGCGGAAGCGCGCGTTGTGGCCGACGAGGCCCTGGTACTCGAGCCACGCGTCGGCGGGCGCCTGCGCGTCCTTGGCCCAGCGCACCCCGGCCTGGAGCCACTCGGGGTGGGGCGCCGCGACGTCGGTGACGCCCGGGACCCAGACATCGGCGTCGACGAAGATGCAGGCGCGCTCGCGCATGTACTCGTCGATGGTGATCGGCTGCGGCACGCCCGCGCCGTGCTGGCACGCGCGGTTGGTCGACGAGCCCCAATCGCCCGCCCATCCCACGGCGGCCGGCGACGCCGCGACGACAGGGAACTTCCAATTGCGGCCGTAGTTCGAGTCCCACTGCTCGCAGCCCGGCGCCAGCGCATGGAACCAGAGCTCGACGGAGGTCGCGTCGGCCGGCACGTCGAAGCCGAACGCCTCGTCGCTCGAGAGCTGCTGACCGCCCGGCTGAAAGCGCGCGTACGCGAACACCGTTGGCGCGGGGCACGCCGGCAGCCGTGCGCGCGCGTAGGTGATGTCGACGTGACCGCCGCGCACCAGCGCGCCGCGCTGGACTTGGACCCAGCCGGCCTGAAA
The DNA here is from genome assembly GCA_028287105.1 of Myxococcales bacterium. Classification (GTDB taxonomy): domain Bacteria; phylum Myxococcota_A; class Polyangia; order Palsa-1104; family Palsa-1104; genus JAQBQH01. The sequence continues at coordinate 59,518 of JAQBQH010000099.1, read as the reverse complement.
ATCGAGCTGCGCCTTCGGCCGCGCCGTCGGGCTCAGCGCGTTCGCCGTTTCATCGGTGGCAGGGGAGGGGGAGCAGGCGCCAACGAGCAACAAGCAGGCAAGTGGAAGGATGCGCATGCCGTGTCGTCGCTCAGTTGTGAGTTACTGTCAAGCGCCCGTCGCTGAGCGTCCAGGCGCCGCCGCCGTCAGCGAGCGCTCTGCGGCACGCCGAAGAGGTAGCCCGCCGCTGCGCGGGTGTGGTGACACGTGGCGCAGGAGGCGAGAGCTCCCCATTCGACACCGTCCTCGCCGTTGACCGGAACGCCCGCGAGGTCGGTGACGCCGAAGAAGAAGTCGCCCGCCTCGGGGAAGTAGCCCGGCTCGCGCTTGACCATGACGGTCAGCCCGGTCGGTGCGCCGCTCGCATCGCTGACATCGCGCACGATGACGCCGCCGATGGGAAACGCGGGCCCTGAGGTCGCGTCGGCTTCTGGGCTGACCGCCGAGTACGCGGCCACGGCGGCTCGCGACACGAACATCGTCACCTTCTTGTCGGGCTCGAGGTCGCTGTCGAACGCCGCCTGTCCAACCGGGAGGAAGCCGCTGCCCTCGAAGGTGCGTTGCGAGAGCATCCGCTGCACCTGAGGCTCTTCCACGCGTTCGTGGAGCGGAACGATCTGATCGAGACAACCAGCATTGACGTTGACGATCGTGAGCAATAGGACGAGTCGGCCGCATCGCATTCGAAACGGCCCAGTGCAACGTCGATTCCAATTGCGGTGAGTGTCGCGGGCATTGCGTATCGGCGCGGCAGTGCGCGCGATCCGCGGGGTTCGTCGGCCGAGCGCACGCGCCGCGGCGGCGGCGGATCGGCGACTGCACTTCTCGGGTGGGAAGTCCCCCACCGAGGACGGCGGTTTGCAGCCGCCATTCGCGAGTGCCTCAGGGCTCCCAGGTCACGCCCAGCTCGACGAACCCGCTGGCGCGCGAGTGCAAAAGGACGAAGTCGGGATAGTCGTAGCGCAGGAAGGTGCCGGTCACGTCGAGCAGCATGGGTACCGCGCCGGCACGCCGCGGCTGCCGCAGCACGCGCGAGATGCCGACGGTGGCCACGTGCCCGAGCTCCCGGCTCAGCTCCTTGTCCGAGGTGTAATAGGCGTAGCTCGTCGACGCCAGCAGGTACTTGGGCTCATAGAAGTCGGCGCCGGACTGCGCGTAGAAGCGGTAGCCGACGCGAAGCCGCCAATTCCCCGTCGCCATGCGCAGCTCCGCGCCGGCGGTGACGCTCTGCACGCCCCAGCTGTCGCTGCCGAGGCGCGCCTCGGTGTGCAGGGCGACTCCCTCGAGGAACGAGTGCACCCACTCGAGGCCGACCGCGTGACGGACCCGCAGCTCGGGCACCGTCTCGGCCAGCCCGTCGGTGGACCCGATGGTGTTGGCGAAGGTGATGCGCTGGTTGGAGCCGACGGTGGTCGTCCAGTCGCCGAACCGCACCGTGCGATACGGCGACCCCTGGTATCCGTTCGCGACGGCGCCGTCGTAGCGCAGACGCAGCGCGTCCGACTGCGTGAGGACCTGGGCGACGCCGGCGGCCCAGCCAATCGCGTACATCTGGCGCGCAAAGGTGCGGTCCAGAACGCTGCCGATCCAGTTTTGGGTGAACGTCAGACCGCCAAGCAGCGTCGTCACGCGGCCGAACAGATCGATGGAGCCGTTCCAGCCGCCGCTGATGCTGTTGTAGTCCTGCTCGTTGGCGAAGGAGGTGGACAGGTTGAAGGCGTGGCCGCGCCCGTCGTTCCAGCCGGCGCCGCCGGTGACCGACAAGCGGCGGTCGGTCATCTTGCCGCCCGAGGTCGAGGTCCTACCCGAGGCGCTGGTCGTGACGTCGACCTTGCTCAGGTCGGCCGACGAGCGCACGTCGATCGAGGCGCTCGAGATCACGTCCGCCGTCGCCGTGCCGCTCAGGATCCAGTGGCCGATGCCGCCCGCGATCGCTGCCAGCGCGCGAAAGACGATGGTCTGATCGCCGTCGGCGTAGATACTGGTGCGCAGAGCTCCCGTCATTGGCGCGCTCGCGGCGCCGCCCGACTCTTCGACGGCCGACTGCGGTGAGGCGGGGGACGGCGACTCGGCCTGTGACGGCGACGCGGCCTGTGACGGCGACTCGGCGGGCGGCGGATCGCTCGCCGCTGCCGTTGCGCCGGCGAGCGCGACCGCCAGCGAAACGAGCGCGGTGCGTGCGCAGCGGCTCAATGACAACCGCAGCCTGCGCCGGCACTGCCGGGACCGGCGCTGGTGAACGTGCCGCCTTCGGTGATCTCGAGGACCGAATCGACCTGGGCGTTGCCGAGCGGCGACATTTGAAATTGCATCGCCGGGCTGGCGAGGCGGCCGCGCTGCCACGGTCGGACCCGGGCGCAGCCGCCGGCGAACGAGCTGGCTGCGAGGACGATCAGGACGAGTCGGCGCATGGCGCGCCGACGATGCAAGCCCCAGTCCGCGCGCGTTCCCGCGGCCGCCGCGGCCCTGCGCTGCTCAATTTGGGGCAGCTGCGCAAGTTGTTGCGCGCAACAACTCCTGTAGCCGACGAGGCGGCGTGCGCCCGTCGCCTCGTCGGTCGATTCGGTTACGTCGGCCGCGAGGCTCTTGCACGCGCGGGGCCGTGCAGGACATCTGAGTCGTGGCGCGCGAGCGATCGGACGGCCACCGCTTGGGCGACTGCAGCGCGGCCCGCTCAGGTGCACACTGCCGTCCGCAAACAGACGAAGGTCATTGGGCAAACACCACCGCCATCACCTTGAAACCATGGAATCTCGATCGCGGTATATGGCTTGCTCTGCAGCCCGGTCCACATGCGTTTTTCATCATGGATCGGTGGGGTCCTCGTGGCCGCTTGTATCGGATGTGGCGGCCAGCTCAATGTCGCCAACGAGGACCTCGGCGTCTACTGGCCCGACCTGGCCGACAGCGACGACGGCGCGGTCGACGGCGGTGACGACGCCGCCGACGTCGATGCCGGCCCCAGTCTGGAGCAGCTGCGCGATCGCTGCACCTTCGGCCCCGGCGACGACGTCGCCAAGACCATCGGCTTCACCGCCGCCGATCGCGCCAAGCTGCCCATCGATCACGTCCTCGTGATCATGCAGGAGAACCGCTCGTTCGATCACTACCTCGGACGGCTCACGCAGCACGGCCACCCCGTCGACGGCATCCCGGCCAACTACACCAATCCGATTCCGGGCGGCGGCACCGCCAAACCCGCGCACGCGACCACGACGTGCATCTCGCCCGACCTGCCGCACAGCTTCGCCGCCATTCACAGCGAGTGGAACAGCGGCAAGATGGACAGCTTCTACAAGGTCGCCAATGCGAGCGGCCCCGGCGAGCGCGCGATCTCCTGGTACGACCAGACCGACATCCCCTTCTACTATTGGGTCTACTCGACCTTCGCCATGAGCGATCGCTTCTTCAGCGCCGTCCTCGGCCCGACCTGGCCCAATCGCGACTACCTCTACGCCGCCACCTCCGACGGCGTGATCAACACCTTCGAGCGCAAGATCACCGTGCCCACCATCTATGACGCGCTCGACAAGGCCAAGATCAAGTGGGCCGCCTACGCCGACAACGGTCCGCGCCAGGACTGCATCAGCTGGACGAAGACGACTCCCGGCTTCCACCCGACGGCCGACTACTTCGCGGCGCTCGCCGCCGGCACGCTGCCCGCGGTCACCTTCATCGACGGCGAGGGCGACACGCAAGACGAGCACCCGCCCGGCGACGCGCAGAAGGGCGAAGCGTTCGTGCGCAAGGTGCTCACCGCCGCCTTCGCCTCGAAGCAGTGGGCGCACCTGGCGATCATCATGACCTACGACGAGGGTGGTGGCTTTTTCGATCATGTGCCGCCACCGCCGGCGTGCGTGCCGTCGGCGGGCGCGGCCAACGCCGCGTTCAACCGCATGGGCGTGCGACTGCCGATGGTGGTCATCTCGCCGTACTCGCGACCGGCGTACGTCTCACACGTGCCGCAGGAGATCACGTCAATCACGCGCTTCATCGAGCTGGTCTACGGCCTGCCGGCCATGACGCACCGCGACGCCAACTCGAGCGCGCTGCTCGACCTCTTCGACTTCACGACGCCGGCGCTGCTCAAACCGCCCGCATCGCCCGCGGCGGGCACCGGAGGTTGCAGGTAGTCGCCTGCCCTCCGCCGCGCTGGCCTGCTGCAGTAAGGCCACTCGCTCGCATGGGTCCCAGCAGTCAATACCGCAATCGATGTTTTCGATATCGACGGCGTCTACGGAGGCGCTTACCTCCCTCCGTGGTGACTCCATGGAATTGGCGGCGGTGCTCGACAGCATGACCGACGGTGTCTTCGTCTGCGACGAGACCGGTCGACTCATCGCAATCAATCCCGTCGGGCTGTGCATCGTTGGCGCCAAGGACCTGGAAGAGGTGCAGCGAAAGGGGCCCTATCCGTTCCGATTTTTGGATGTGCGAGACGAAGAAGGTCATTTGATTCCCGTGGAGGACTCCCCCCTCGCACGTGCGCTCGCTGGCGATCCGGTCGTGCATCGGCTCGAGCTCATCGATCGCCGGAGTGGCGAGCGGTTGGTGTTGCGTACCAGGGCCGCGCCGATTCGCGGAGCGGCAGGCGAAATTGTGGGCGCCGTCAAGACGGTCACCGACGTCACGCACGAGTACGAGCTGGAACGAGCCAAGGAGGAGTTCATTCGGGTCGCTGCACACGAATTGAAGACGCCCGTGACCATCATCAAAGCGAACGCCCAGGCTGCGTTGTCCATGCTCGCGGATGCGCCCGCCGGCGTGCTGCGCCTCCTCGAGGCGATGGTGCGCGGCGCTGACCGGATTGATCGACTGATCGGATCGCTGTTGGATCTTACCGATCTGCAGGGCGGGATCCTGAGCCTCTTCCGCCGGCAGGTTGGTCTCGGTCAGCTGCTCCGCGAGGTCGTGGAGCAGATGCCGACCGCGGCGGCGCGCCGGATTCGGGTCGTGGAAGCAACGCCGGTCGCGATAGACGGTGACGCTCGGCGGCTGCGACAAATGACGCGTTCACTCCTGGATAACGCCGTCAAATACTCGAGCGACAAGTCCTCGATCGAGGTGTCGCTCACGCGTACGGAGTATGGGATACGCCTGAGCGTCGCCGATCACGGCATCGGAATTCCCGACGATAAGAGGGAGCGAGTCTTCGAAAAGTTCTTCAGAGCACACGCGGGACGTCCGGACGATGTCGGTGGCATCGGCGTAGGGCTCTTCATTGCGCGCGAGATTGTGAAGCAGCACGGCGGGCGGATTTGGTTCGAGTCGGCCGAAGGGAGCGGGACGACGTTCTACGTGGACCTGCCGGCGGCAGGGGAAACCGCGTGAGCAAGCCCAAGGTATTGGTTGCCGACGATGACGAGGACATTCGTGACGCGATCGTTTTCATTCTTCAGCGCGGCGGCTACCAGGTCGTCGAGGCTGTCGATGGAAGAGAGGCGCTCGACTACGTTCTGGCGAGCGGTCTACCGCACCTGATCTTGCTCGACATGAACATGCCGGTGATGAGCGGCCGCGAGCTCATGAGCGAGCTGCGCGCCCGTGGGTTGACCGGAGCTCCCATCGTCGTCATCACGGCGGCATATGACGCGCAGCGAACCGCCGAAGAAATTGGAGCGGCCGGTTTCATCGGCAAGCCCTTCGACCTCGAGGTTCTACTCGAGACGGTCGGTCGTCATATCGGTAGCGGCCTCATCGGACCGATTCCGAGGCGAGAGCCTTCACCATGAGTCAGTCTGACGACGAGAAGCGGCAGATGACAACGGCAACACGGCACTCGTCGCTGCATTCACGTTGGCTCGACGCCGGGTGAAGCGGCCGGCAGCCTCATTCTCCTGTCCGCGGCTTGCGCGGCGCTGGGGTTCTCGCTAGAACCAGCGGCGCCCGCGCCACACCAACGGCCAGGAGGCCCCCGTGACCCGGATCCGCTCGCTCGCACTCGTGCTCCTCGCCGCCACGGCTGCTGCCTGCTCGTCCCCGTCGGTGGCCGCGCCGCCGCCCGCCGCTGCCGAAGCACCGCCGACGCTGCGGCTGCCGAGCGACACGCGACCGACTGCCTATCAGCTGGAGCTCGAGATCGATCCCAGCCAGGCGCGCTTCTCCGGTCGCGCCGTCATCCGCGTGCAGCTCGATCGCGCGCGCCGCGAGCTGTGGCTGCATGGCAAGAGCCTGCACGTCACCAAGGCCTCCGTGCGCGCCGGCGACAGCCCGCCGGTGACCGCGACCTGGCAGGAGCTGCCGCCGGACGGCTTCGCACGCCTGTCGCTGCCGCAGCCGATCGGGCCCGGCACGGCGACGATCGAGATCGTGTACGACGCGCCGTTCAACGATCGCCTGGTGGGCCTCTACAAGGCGCCCGAGGCCGGCATCGACTACGCCTTCACCCAGTTCGAGGCCATCGACGCGCGCTGGGCCTTCCCCTGCTTCGATGAGCCCGTGTTCAAGACGCCGTTCGACGTCACGCTGACGGTGCCCGCCGCCGACGTGGCCGTCTCCAACACGCGTGTGGTCGGGGAGACGCGCGACGCCGACGGCAAGAAGCGCGTGCGCTTCGCCACCACGAGGCCCCTGCCGACCTACCTCGTCGCCTTCGCCGTCGGTCCCTTCGACGTCGTCGCCCACGCGCCGCTGCCGCCCAACGAGGTGCGCAAGCGGCCGCTGCCGTTCGGCGGCGTGGCGCCGCGCGGGCGCGGCAAGGAGCTAGAGGTCGCGCTCGACGCCGCCGCCGGCCTGCTCGTCGAGGAGGAGCGCTATTTCGGCATCGAGTACCCCTACGACAAGCTCGACCACATCGCGGTGCCCGACTTCGCCTACGGCGCCATGGAGAACGCCGGCGCCATCACCTACCGCGAAGAAGATCTCCTCTACACGGAGGGCAAGTCGCCGTTCACGCAGCGGCGCCGCATGTTCGACACCATCGCCCACGAGATGGCGCACCAGTGGTTCGGGGATCTCGTGACGCTGCGCTGGTGGACGGACGCCTGGCTCAACGAGTCGTTCGCCACCTGGATGGCCGCGCGCAGCGTCGACGCGTGGAGTCCCAAGGAGTCGCAACGCATCGAGGTGCAGCAGCGCGCCAACGGCGTCATGTCGCTCGACGCGCTGGCGGCGGCGCGCGCCATCCGCCAGCCGGTCAACGCGACCGGCGACATCTGGAATCAGTTCGACGGGCTGACGTACCAGAAGGGCGCGGCGGTGCTCGGCATGTTCGAGCGCTGGATGGGCGAGGACAAGTTTCAGCGCGGCGTGAGCGACTATCTGCGCGCACACGCGTTCGGCGGCGGCAGCACCGAGGACCTCTTGCGCTCGTATTCGACGGCGGCGGGGCGCGACGTGGCCGCGCCGTTCACCACGTTCATCGGGCAACCGGGCGTGGCGCTGGTGGAGGCCACGTTGCGGTGCGAGGGCGACAAGCCGTCGCTGGCGCTGCGCCAGTCGCGCTACCTGCCGCTCGGCTCGACGGCGCCGCACGGCGAGCGCTGGCAGATCCCCGTGTGTGCGCGCGCCGGTGCCGGCGGCACCACACACGAGAGCTGCACGCTGCTCGACGGCGAGACCGGCACTCTGCCGCTCGAGGGCGGCTGCCCCGAGTGGGTGATGCCCAACGCCGGTGGCGCCGGCTACTACCGCTGGTCGTTGCCGGCCAAGGAGCTGGCGGCGTTGGCGCAACATTGGAATCAGCTGACGGCGCGCGAGCGGCTGTCGTTCGCGCACAACGTGCGTGCGGCGATGGCCTCGGGGGCGCTGCCGGCGGCCGACGGACTGCGCGCCCTCTCGTCGGCGGCGCGCGACTCCGACGCCCGCGTGGCGGCGCAGCCGTCCGGCGCGCTGATGGAGGCGATGCACTGGCTCGTCGACGACGCGCAGCGCCCGGCGGTAGCCGCCTACTACGTGAAGCTGTACCGTCCGGTGGTGGCGCGTCTCGGCTGGGTGCCCAGGCGCGACGACGACTCGGCCACGCGCGAGCTGCGCGAGCAGCTGCTCGACACGATGGCGCTCTACGTGCGCGACCCGGCGGTGCGCAGTCAGGCGCTGGCGCGCGGTCGCGCGCTGTTCGACGTGCGCAGCGGCACCTGGCACCTACGCGCGATCGATGCCGATCTGCGCGCCACCGCCCTTGCGGTGCTCGTCCAGGAGCAGGGCGCGCGAGCGTTCGAGGCGCTGGTGGCGGCGCTGGACAAGGCCACCGATGCGTCGCTGCGCGGGCAGATCTTGAGGGCGCTCTATCAGGTCACCGATCCGGCGCTCTTCGACCGCGCGCTCGGGCTGATGCTGAGCGAGCACGTGCGTCGCGGAGAGCGCATCCAGGCGGCGTTCTACGCGACCGATCTGTGGGTCAACGAGCCGCGCCTGCTCGGCTGGATGCCGGCGCACGTCGACGCGCTGGCGGCCGGGATGCCCGAGACGTCGGCAGCGGCGCTGCCGTTCCTGTTCCGCGGGCTCGCCGATCCGGCGGCAGCCGCGGCAGTGCGCGCGGTCTTCGAGCCGCGCGTCGACAAGATCGGCAGCCTCAAGCGCAACCTCGCGCAGGTGGCCGAGTCGATCAACCTGCACGCCGCCTACGTGGCCAAGCAGCGGCCGAGCGCCGCGACCTTCTTCGCCGCGCCCAAGAGCGAGCGCGGTGCCGCGACGCCGTAGCGCTCGCGATCCAGACCCGCGATCAGGCGGGGAAGCCGGCGGCGTAGAGCTCGGCGAACCGCTCGGGGTCGACGACGCCGCCCGCCCGCACGCGTGCATCGGCGTCCGCGATCAGCGCCGCGCCTTCGCTGCCGCCGGTGAGCTGCCCGCGCCGTCGCTGCGCCACCGCCGCGTACAGCGTCATGTCGGCCGCGACGGCGCCGCGCTCGGCTTCAACGAGGAGCGCGAGGCTGCGCGCCGCGTCGCCCTCCAGCATCGCCAGGCTCGCCTGGTAGAGCTGCGCGATCGGCGTCGACCAGGCCATCCGCTCGCGCAGGATCTTGCGCGCCGACGCGTGGGCGCGACCGAGATACTGCTTGCGCTCGTCGCCCGTCGCCGCCGCCGCCGAGGCGAGCATGACCTGCGTGCGCGTGTTGAGCGTCGTCAGCCGCGTGATCTGGAAGCGCAGCAACATTGATCCCTCGAGCGCGGCGCGCGTCTCGTCGAGGATGGCGCGCGCGCCGGCCGGATCGCCGGTGTACAGCGCGCAGCGCGCTCGCGCGTGCATGGCGTGGAAGTGCTGCAGGTGGAAGCCGAGGTGCGACCAGCCCTCGAGCGCATCCTCGGCCTCGCGGCGGCCGGTGGCCGGATCGTTCTCCGCCAGATAGACGCTGGTGAAGGCGAGCCGGATCATGGTGCTGGCGTAGAGGTCGCCGCGTTCGCGCGCCTCGCGCAACCACTCCCGCCCGTGCACGCCCGCCTCGCCGAAGCGGCCCAGGAACGAGAACGTGAACAAGAGATGGCTCTGCACCGTCGCCAGCTCCCACGCCACGTTGGGGCACTCGCGAAAGATCGCGTCTGCCCGCAGGAGCTGCTCGGAGGCGCGGCGCCACCCGCCACGCTGGAAGGCCGTGAACCCGGCGGCGCCCGCGGCCCAGCCGAGCGCGACCGGTGCGCCGCTGCGCTCGGCCATCTTCGCGGTCTCCTGCACCAACGCATCGACGCGGCGCACGCCGCCGGCGCCGGTCGCGGCCGCCACAGTCGCCTCCGCGGCGAGCGCCCGCGTCAAGCGATAGGCGTCGCAGCCGCGACGCACCATGAGGAAGTGGCGCGCCTGGAACTCCGCCCCCGGCACCATGTCGACGAGGCCGAGACCCAGCGCCGCCGCGTGGCAGGTGTCGACGCGGCGCAGATGGTCGGGCGGGATCTGATTGACATCGACCACGCGGTAGCGGTCGCCGCCGAGGCGGATGCGCAATCGATGCCACAGAAGCCCCATCACGGCGCGCCGCGGCGTCGCCGGCAGCGGCAAGCCGACCTCGGCCAGCACCGAGCGCAGCGTCGCCACGCCCTCGTCGACACGGCCGGAGAAGAGCAGGTGCTCGGCGGCGCGCCGGCGCAGCTCGTGCGCGTCACCGGCGCCGGCGAAGGTGGCGGCATCGAGAAAGGCACGCGCGGCCTCGCCACCACGACCGGCGCCCGCGAGCGCGTCGCCGAGCGCGCGCTGCAGCCGATAGGCTTCGCCGGGATCGGACGCCTCGAGCTCCAGCGCCATGCGGTACAGCCGCGCCGCGCGGTCGAACGCCAGCGCCCGCGCCGCCTCCTCCGCCGCGAGCGCCGCGAAGCGCCCGGCGACGGTGCGCTCGCCGGCCGCGCGCCAGTGCACGGCGATCGCCTCGAGGTCGCTCTTGTTGGCGCCCAACACCTCGCGCTGCAGCGCCTCGGCGAGCTGCCGATGGCGCTCGCGCAGCCGCTCGGGTGTCAGCCGCGTCAGCACGGCGCCGCGTACGCGGTCGTGATAGGCCTCGATGGCGTCGGCGACGCGCGCGCCATGCGTGCGGATGAGGTGCTCGCCACGCAGCGCCGCGACGCGGCTGCCGAGCTGATCGAAGCCGATCTGCATCGCCACCGCCGCCGTGCGCTGGCGAATCGGCGTCGCCGACACCGCCACCAGCTCGAGCAGCGCCCGCGCCTGCTCATCGAGCGCGCCGATGCGCTGCCACAGCGCCTGTTCCAGCGACGGCGCCGAGCTGCCGCTGGCCAGCTCGCCGATGAACAGCGGGTGGCCGGCCGTCTCGGCGGCGATCTCGCTGGCGCGGTCGGATCCGACCTGTGGGCGCCGCGACAAGAGCACGCTCGCGAAGCGCCGCGCCTCCTCGGGACGAAGCCCCGACAGGTGCAGGTGGCGCAGATCGCCGTCGTGGGTCGCCGTCGCTGCGGGCGCCTCGGCGGTGTCGCTGCGCACGGTCGCGAGCAACAGGAGCGCCGGCTCGTCGGGCGTGTGCATGACGTTGGCCAGGAGCGCGAGGCTGTCGGCGTCGGCCCATTGGAGATCATCGATGACCAGCACCAGTGGACGGCGATCGGCCAGCCGTCCCAGCAGCTCGCGCACCGCCGCGAACGCCTGCTTGCGCTGCTCCTGCGCCGCCAGGGCCACGCTCGGGCGGCGCGCGTCGTCGACGAGCGGCACGCGGCCGAGCTGCGGAAAGAGCTGCTTGAGCAGCCACGGCTTGCGCGGCAAGAGCGACGCGACCTCGTCGCGCGGCAGCCGGTCGACCCAGCGAGTCAGCTCGTCGATGATGCCGTCGAACGCCTTGTAGGGCACCGCCTCGCGCTCGAAGCAGCGGCCGGCCAGCACCAGGATCTGCGGCTCGCGCGCCGCCAGCTCCTCGGTGAAGCGGCGCACCAGGCTCGTCTTGCCGATGCCTGATTCGCCGTGGATGTAGACCGTGACGCCGCGCCCCCCTTGGACCGCGGCGTAGGCATCGTCGAGCGCGCGCAGCTCGGTCGTACGACCGACGAAGACTGGCGCGTCGACGTCGCGCAGCTCGGGGTCGGCGACGTGCAGCCGCGACAGCACCTCGCGCCCGCTCGGCCGCGCCGCCGGATCGATGCGGAGCAGCTCCACGCACAGCCGATCGAGATCGACCGGGATGTCGCCGAAGAGGCTGCTCGGCGGCGGCGGATCGACGAGCTGCTTGCGCTCGAGCACATCCGCTGCCGGACCCTGAAACGGCACGCGTCCGGTGAGCGCGAGGTAGAGGATGACACCGACGGCGTACCAGTCAGCCTCGGGGCCGACCGCCGCGCGCGCCGCCTGCTCGGGCGCCATGAAGCTGATGGTACCGACGACGCTGTCGCGCGTCGGCTCGGCGTCGGCGATGCGATCGGCGTCGATCACCAGCCCGAAGTCGAGCACCACGACCCGCCCATCTCGGGTTACCAGGATGTTCGACGGCTTGAGATCGCAGTGCACGCGGCGGCGGGCGTGGAGCGCGAACAGGCCGCGCGCGAGCTGGCCGAGCGCGGCGCGCAGCCGCGCGACGTCGAGCGGAGCGACGCGTCGACCGGCCGGTGCCGCCGACTCTTCGGCCTGGCGCGGGCGGCTCAGCTCGACGGTGTCGGGCTCGGCGGTCTCGACCCCTTGAGCGGTCGTCGCACGCGCCAGCTCGAGATCGGGGCGCACCCAGCGCAAGAAGTCGACGCCGTCGACGAGCTCCATGGTGAAGAACCACTGGCCCTCGTGCTCGATGAGCTCGCCGAGGCTGATGAGGTTCTCGTGCTGGATGTCCTGCAGCGCGCGGAACTCGTGCTTGAAGCGCAACAGCGCATCGGCGGTGAAGGTGCGCAGGGTCTTGAGCGCGACGCGGGCCCCGCGCTCGCGATCGAGCGCTTCGTAGACCACGCCCATGCCGCCGGAGCCGAGGCGGCGCAGGGGTGCGAATCGCTCCGTGCCCTGGAACGGCTCCTCCGCGGGCGGTGGCTGGTGCATGTTTACGGCGGCCAAAATAGACTCCGGCCCCCCTATTTTAGCCTGTTTCGACAGCTCTCCACAAGCCCTCCCTGGTCGCGCGCACGTTCGGCCGGTCGTGGGACAACTGTCGCGGGACTACTACTGAAGGGCGGCGGATGCGGCGTCGATGTCGGGCTGAGCTGCGCGCGCGCGTACGTTTCGGCGGCAGCCGATGGCTGCAGCCGCTCGACGAGGCGAAAGAGCTCGTCGAGCCGAGGCGCCTCCTCTTCGCCGTACTCGCCCACCGCTCGTGCACGCACCGAGCCGCGCCTGCCCCGCGTCATCGTGGATCGGACCGTGCAACTCGCCCTGGGCAGGAACGAAGGGAGCTTGCCATGATCATTCCTCTCCTGGTCGGCCCATGAGCGCCAGCGGCCCCGCGTTGCTCTTCGACCTCGACGGCACGCTCGTCGACAGCGTCTATCAGCACGTGCTCGCCTGGCGAGAGGCGCTCGAGGCGCTCGACATCGAGCTGGCGGTCTGGCGCATTCACCGTCGGATCGGAATGAGCGGCGGCTTGCTCGTCCATGCCTTGCTGCACGAGACCGGACGCTCGGTCACCGCCGAGGAAGCGGCGGAGCTGCAGCGCGTTCATACCGCCGCCTACCTGCGTCAGGCAGGTCAGGTGCGGCCGTTGCCGGGAGCCTGTGAGCTACTCCGCCATCTGCGGCGTATCGGCGTCCCATTCGCCATTGCCACCAGCGGCAGGCTGGATAGCGCCGGCCCGGCGCTCGCGCTCCTTGGCGCCGATGCCGCCACGCCCATCATCACGCGCGATCGAGTGCAGCACGCCAAGCCCGACCCCGATCTCTTTCTCGCCGCGGCCGAACAGCTCGGCGTGGCCATCACGAGCTGCTGGGTCGTCGGGGACAGCGTCTGGGACCTGCTCGCTGCGCAGCGGGCGCGCGCGCTGGGGATCGGGGTCTTGTCGGGCGGGTACGGCCGTGACGAGCTGGTGCAGGCCGGCGCCTACCGCGTCTACGACGATCCGGCGGATCTGTTGCACCATCTCGACGAGGTCGGCGTCCGGCTCGCGTAAATGCCGAGCCTGTCAGAGCAGGCCCTGCTTCTTCATCTGCTTGCCGACGGCGCGGCTCACGTCGTCGACGAGCGCCTTCATCGAACGCGGATCGTACGTCTTGCTGCGCGAGGCCCACACCAGCCGATCGCCCTGCACGTCGTAGACGTCCGTCTCGACGTGCACCACCGTATCGGTCTGCATATATCCGGGGTCCCACATCGGCCAGCCGCCAATGGCGTAGTAGGGACCCCAGTAGGCGCCGGGTACCCAGGTCGTCTCCTTCTCGACGCGCGCGATGCGGAAGACCACCATGCCGTCGAAGCCGGCCTCCTGCGCGCGCTGCTTGAGCCGCTCCCGGTCCAGCAGCTCGTCTTCTTTGAACTGCGTATACGAGGGCACCGCGCGCGCCGGGTCGATACGGCGCACCAGCTCGTCCTCGGCCGTCCGCCGCAGCGACGGGTCACGGCTCGGGACCACCACCAACACGCGGTTGAAGTGCACCGAGCTGGCGTTGGGATCCTTCCAGGTGGCCACGATCGACGTCTGCGCGCACGACGCCGCTGCCACCACTACCGATAGCGCCAACCACTTCGCGACAGGTCTCATGAGCCCCTCCGATTGCGTCACGCGCAGCGCGTTCACACCCCCAATCTAGGTGTGTCGCGACCGGGCGAAACCGGAGTTCACCGTCGGGGTAAATCCAGCATTCGATGGAGGCGGGGCCGCGGCGCCATATCTTGTCCCCCGCGGCCGCCGACCCATCGTTTCTCTCGCGTCTCACCCACCAACGAGGTCACGACATGAACGACGCCGACATCCGGCTCGCCCGCAGGATCGCCACCAGCGCAACCCCCCTCTCCGGCACCGCCGAGGACTACGACGAGCTGCTCGACAGCGTCGGTGACGCCCGACTGGTGCTGATCGGCGAGGCGACCCACGGCACGCACGAGTTCTATCGCGAGCGCGCACAGATCACCAAGCGGCTGATCCTGGAGAAAGGGTTCGTCGCCATCGCCGCCGAAGCGGATTGGCCCGATGCCTACCGGGTCAACCGGTTCGTGCACGGCCAGTCGGAGGCCGACGACGAGGCCATCGACTCGCTCGGCGACTTCCGCCGCTTCCCGCAGTGGATGTGGCGCAACGCCGACGTGCTCGACTTCGTCGGCTGGTTACGCAGCCACAACGACACCATGCCGACGCGCGCCGCCAGCTTCTACGGGCTCGATCTCTACAGCCTGCGCGCATCGATGCAGGCCGTGCTCGCTTTTCTGCATCGCGTCGACCCGCGGGCCGCCGAGCGCGCGCGCGGGCGCTACGCCTGCTTCGAGGACTCGAGCCTCGACCCGCACGTGTACGGATTCGCCACCAACCTCGGGCTGACGCCCGCCTGCGAGGACGCGGCGGTGGCGCAGCTCGTCGAGCTGCAGCGCTTGCGGCAGCGGAAGGTCGCTCGCGACGGCTACGTCGACGAGGACGAAGCGTTCGGTGCCGAGCAGGACGCGCGCGTCGTGGTCAACGCCGAGCGCTACTACCGCGAAATGTTCGGCGGTCGCACCGACAGCTGGAACCTCCGTGAGATGCACATGGTCGACACGCTCGACGCGATCGTTGCGCACCTCGGCCGCCAGGGCGCGGCCAAGCTCGTCGTCTGGGCGCACAACTCGCACGTCGGCGACGCGCGCGCCACGCAGATGCACGCGCAGGGACAGATCACGGTGGGTCAGCTGGTGCGCGAGCGCCATCCTGGCCAGTCGGTCAGCATCGGCCTCATGACGTCGCTCGGAACGGTGTCGGCGGCGAGCGAGTGGGAAGAGCCCGTCGAGCGTAAGACGATCCTTCCGCCGCGAACCGGCAGCTACGAAGAGCTGTTCAGCGAGGTCGGGTTTGCGCGCTTCTTCCTCGACCCGCGGCGCTTTCACGGCCTCAAGGACGCGCTCGCGGTCGAGCGCCTCGAGCGCGCCATCGGCGTCATCTACAAGCCGGAGACCGAGCGCGTCAGCCACTACTTCGACGCGCGCCTGCCCGATCAGTTCGACATGGTAGTGCACTTCGATCAGACGCGCGCCGTGGAGCCGATCGAGCGCAATGCGGAGTGGCGACCGGAGGAGCTCCCCGAGACTTATCCCTCGAGCCTATGAGCGAGGAGCCGATGAGGTAGGACGTCGCTTACTTCGCGTACTGGAAGGGCGGCAGCGCCTTGAGCGCTTCCTTCGTGGCGTTCGGCAGGACGATGCGGTTGTTCGTCACCTCGAGCTGGCCGAATGGAATCGCCAGATCGTGCCGGCCGAGCCCCACGAAGCCTCCGGTGCCGATGATGGTGAACGAAGCCGACTTGTCCGGACTGAGGATCACGTCGTCGATGGATCCGATCTTCTCGCCCTTGTCGTTATAGACCTGCTTGCCGATCAGCTCCTTCTTGACGCTCCAGCCTTTGGCGACGACCACCATCTCCTCCACGGTTACGCCAAGCGGTACCGCCTGCCGTCCGACGACGGGGGGCTGCTGTGCTGCTGCAATACCCGAGAAGGCAACAGCGGAGAGGAACGGCACGACGAGGAGAATCTTGCGAATCGGTGTCTTCATTTGGGCCTCCTGATGCGCAGGCTCGCGCAACACGGATCCCATGCACGCATCCGGCGTGCCGCGGCACGGGCCGGCGCTGCGCTCGACGAGCTCTTGCGGCAGGCCCCGATCCCGCGACCAGGCCTACCGTGAGCTCCTTGCGTGCTGGCGCGGACGAGCCCGGTGCGCCCAGCTGTCGCTCGTGTCAGGCCTGGGGCTGGAGCACGACTTTGGTCCAGCCGTTGTCGCGCGCATCGAAATGCTGGTAGGCGTTGGGCGCTTCTTTGAGCGGCAGCTTGTGCGAGACGATGAACGACGGCTTCGCCTTACCGACGTGGATGAGGTTGCGCAGGTGCCGGTTGTAGGTCTTCACGTTGCACTGACCGGTGCCGACGCGCTGCCCCTTGAACCAGAAGAGCCCCATGTCGAACACGATGTCGCCCTGTTTCGCCAACGGGTCGGGCGCGCCCGGATCGGTCGGTATGAAGACACCGACGACGCCGATGCCGCCGGTCGGGCGCACCGACTTCACCAGGTTGTTCATCGTCATGTTCGGATGCTCGTGCCCTTGCGGGTCGTGACACTGGTAGCCGACACACTCGCAGCCTTTGTCGGCGCCTTCGCCGCCGGTCAGCGCGAGGACCTGTTCGACCGGAGATCCCTTCGAGTCGTCGATGGCGATGGCGCCGATCTTCTCGGCGAGCTTGAGCCGATCGGGATGGCGATCGACCACCATGACCTTGCTGGCGCTCTTGAGGATCGCCGAGTACGCGGCCATCAGCCCGACCGGGCCCGAGCCGTAAATGACGACCGAGTCGCCCGGTTGCACGCCGGCCAGCTCGGTCGCGTGATAGCCGGTGGGAAAAATGTCGGAGACCATCACGTAATCGAGCTGCTTCTCCTCGGCGTCGTCGGGGAGGCGCAAGCAGTTGAAGTCGCCGAACGGAACTCGCAGATATTCCGCCTGACCGCCGCTGTACGGTCCCATTCCGGCAAAGCCGTAGGCCGCACCCGCGGTCGGCGGGTTGGTGGTGAGGCAGAAGCCGGTGAAGCCGCGGTCGCAGTTCTTGCAGAAGCCGCAGCCGATATTGAACGGCAGGCAGACCCAGTCACCCTTCTTGATGCGCACGACGGCAGGCCCCACCTCGGTCACGACGCCGAGGTTCTCGTGGCCGAGCACGCGGCCGGCCTGCATGTCCGTGCGCCCCTCGTACATGTGCAGATCCGATCCGCAGATGTTGGTGCTCGTGATCTTCACCAGCACATCGGTGGGTCGCTCGATCTTGGCATCCGGTACTTGTCTGACGCTGACCTTGCGCGGTCCTTCGTAGACCAGGGCGTTCATGGGAGGCCTCCGTTCCAGGTGGGTGCGGCCAAACGTGTCGGCCCTTTGTGGGTCGGTACGTGGCGCGCGGAACCGGGGCGATCACTCGATTTCGCCATCAGCGACGCGGAGTGGAAGCAACGCGGAGCCCGTGTCTGCTCCCTGCAATGAGCCGCTGGCGTAGGACCTGCCGCGCGCGTCGACGGATCGGCGGCATCCGCGCCCGTCGACGGCAACCTCATCAGGAAAAAAGATCCTACTAGACCGACGACCACGTCTTGCCGAATAACCGAACGCTATCTCACAACTCGATCGGGCAGAACACAGGTCGGGCCGGTGTTACCGGAAACAACCGACGTTCTTCCGTGCGGAGACGCGAGCTTGGAAAATTTAGCTAATGTGGCTCACAAAAGTCGTTGACGTAGAAATCTAACTTGAGTTAATTATGCACGGAGGGGAATGCGTACATTGACTCATGTTTCGGCGCCTTCGCCGCCAGTGCCCACACTAGGCATCGGGAAGATGCGGTATATCACATCGATTTTTTGCCTATGTCCCGCTCGAAAATCCGGCAATTTTTTGTCGAAACGAAATGTATTTCAAAGCACCAGGGGGTAGGTAATGGCGGTCTACATTGCATTGCCGATTCGCGCCGCGATCGTGCGCTATGCGTCTATTTTGCTGGCGGCCGGCGTGCTTAGCGGATGCGCCACCCGCGAGCCCACGAACGGGCAGGGCAGCGTCGCCGGCAACGGCGTCGACATCTCGGACATCGCGCCGAGCAACAATGATGAAGCCGCTCCGGCGACGACGACGCACCCGGTTCGGCTGCGCGTGACCCACCGGGTCGCCCGCCATCGCCACGCGGGTCCGCGATGAGCCGCCAGCTCGGATTACCGAAGCCGAGTCGCCTGGCCCTCGCAGCCCTGGCGCTCGGTCTCTTCGCGCCGACGGCGCACGCGCAGTCGTTCCGCGTGCAGTGCCCGCCGGTGACGAAGCTGCATCCGGGTGCCTGCTCGAACGCGCGCACGAAGTCCTGCGCCGCGAACGCCGACTGCTCGTCGGGCGGCGTGTGCGTTCCGCCCGGCGGCAAGCTCGATCCGAATCATCCGGGACAGATCAAGTGTCAGCACGTCGCCGGCGGCGACGGCTTCGCCACCATGGGCGACGGCCACCAGATCTACCTCTTCGGCTTCAGCCCGCTGTCGGGCCTCCAGGCGATCCAGTCGGGCCAGCCGGGAACGCTGATCGCGTCGGAGTTCAACACCCCGTACGTCGGCCCCAACTACTCGACGATGGGCGCTGTCGGCGTCTGTCTCGGCGGCACCAATCCGGCCGGGACCGTTTGCAACACGCTCGCCGACTGCCCCGACCGCTCCAGCGGCGGGGTCAAGTGCTTGATTGCGCCCGGCACCAACAACCTCGCCGCAAAGCCCAACAACGGCGCCATCACCGAGCCGGCCGGCATCATGGAGATGGGCGTGCTCGCCGCCAACTTCCCGGCGCCGCTCATGGCCATCGACGAGGACGACGAGTTCTTCCTGACGCTGAGCAATCCCGGAATGATCATGCGGCCCGATCTCTTCGAGCAGCACACGGTCCACTTCCACGGCTACCCGAACGCGTCGTCGTATTTCGACGGTGTGCCCGATGCGTCGGTCGCCATCAACATCGGCGGCAGCTTCACCTATTACTATACGGCGCCGGACGCCGGCACCTACTTCTGGCATTGCCACATCACGCCGCCCGAGCACCTCGAGATGGGCATGGTCGGCCAGCTCTACGTTCGGCCGCGCCAGAACCGCGTCGCCCTCAACCAGTCGCTGTTGAGTGCGCTCGTGCTCGCCAACAAGAGGGCGGCCGCGGTCGATCCGACGACGGTGACGGGCTTGACCTGCTCGGACATCCTCTGCACCGGCCAGACGCCGGCGCCGCCGCCGAACCTCGTCGTGATGCCGCGCGTCGGAACGCTCTACGCGTACAACGACGGCGACGGGTCCACCCAATACGACGTCGAATATCCCATCCAGATGATGGGCTTCGACCCGAACTTCCACTACGTCGGCATGACCTTCAATCCGGAGTCGTTCGTCGACCTGAAGGACAAGTACTTCATGCTGAGCGGGCGCAGCTATCCCGACACCGTCGAGACCTCGGCCATCTCGACCCTCGGCGCCGATGGGGTTCAGCGCCCGGCGCAGCCGCTGCCGAGCCTCATCGTCATCGATTCGGGCAAGGGGCAGAAGCGCGCGCTGCTGCGCGTTTCGGATCTGAGCACCACCGAGTTCACGACGCTCGGAACCGTCGGCATCCCGATGACGGTCATCGCCCAGAATGCGCGCCTCCTGCGCGATATGGGCGGCAACAACCTCTACTACAACACCAACTCCATCACCCTCGGCGGCGGTGAATCGGCCGACGTGATCCTCGACGCGACGGGGATCCCCAAGGGCACGTATTACCTCTACGCCACCAACCTCGATCATCTGTCGAACGACGCCGAGAACTTCGGCGGCATGATGACCGAGATCGTAGTTCGCTAGGAGCTGCCGATGCGACCCACGACGACGATGAGACGCGGCCTGATCTTCGGCATCCTGGTGACCCTCGGCGGCGCGCACTCCGCGAGCGCGGCGGTTCCCGGTATCACCGGCACTACGTTCAACCTCGTCGCGAGCGACGACTTCACCAGCCAGCCCGATGGTGCGTCGATCTACTCGTGGGGCTACGGCTGCGACGCAGCGGCGTCGAGCGGCCCCGCGTTCGCGCCGTTCCCCGGCAACTGTCCGCAGATGCAGCTGCCCGGCCCGACGCTGATCGTCACCGAGGGCGACACGGTCACGGTGCAGCTGCGCAACGGGCTGCCCGTCGCCGCGGGCAACACGTCGATCCTGTTTCCCGGCTTCAAAGTTACTTCGAGCGGCGGCGTCAACGGGCTCTTGACCAAGGAGGCGCCCGTCGGTGGCGTCGTGACGTACACGTTCAAGGCCGACAAGCCTGGCACCTACGCGTACTACAGCGGCACGCACGCCGATCTGCAGATCGAGATGGGCCTCTTCGGCGCGGTCATCGTGCGGCCCGCGCATCCGCCGGCCAATTGCACCAAGGGCGACTTCTCGCTGGCGTCCTCCGCGTACAACCACCCGTCGACCTGCTACGACCGCGAGTACATGTTCCAGCTGAGCGAGATGGACTCGCGGATCCACGATCGCGCCTACGCGCAGGTGCAAGCGTGCAGCTCCGGACCGTGCCCGCCGATCGTCGCCGTCATCGAGCCGTACCACCCGAACTACTTCCTGATCAACGGCCGCTCGATGCCGGACAACATGGACACGCCGTACTCACCGGCCTACCCGCGTCAGCCGTACAACGCGAACCCGCACATGCATCCGGGCGAGAACGTGCTCATGCGCATGGTCGGGCAGGGGCGCTGGCAGCATCCGTTCCACTTCCACGGCAATCACGCGCGCGTGCTGGCCCGCGACGGAAACCTCTTGCTGAGCACCGACAAGACCTCGCTCGCCGGCCCGCTTTTGTTCACCACGCCGACGGTGTCGGGGCAGACCCAGGATCAGATCTTCTCGTGGACGGGCAAGGGTCTCAACTGGGACGTGTACAACCACAGGGCCGGAGATGGCACGACCTGCACGCCCGACGCGAACGGCTATCACAACAATCCGGCGGCGCCGAACTACCGCGAGTGGTGCGCCGACCACTTGAAGCCGATTCCCGTGACGCCGCCCGACCCGACGATCGTCGCCATCGGTCAGTGGTACGCGGGCACGCCGTACCTCGGGCTGCAGACCGCGCCCGGCTACACGACGAGCAGCGAGCCGCCGGGGACGTTGAATCAGAACCCGCCCAAGGAATCGGGCTACGCCTATATGTGGCACTCGCACAACGAGCGCGAGATCACGACGAACAACGTGTTTCCAGGCGGGATGATGTCGATGCTGCTGATCGATCCGTTCACCTGGCACATCGACGAGGCGCAGTAGTAAGCGGTGCTCCACAACGGGGGGAAGTTCATGGCTCGGCTCTTCGCTCACAATCGTCGACTGTCGACCGTCGCCGTCGTGGCACCGCTGTTGATGATGGCGTCGTGCACGAAGCCCAATCCCGCCAAGACCGACGGCGCGAGCACGGCGCCGGCGGCCGGGCTGGTGCAGACGATCGCCAACGTGCCCGGCACATCGGTGCAGCTGACGGCGCAGCGCATGTCCATGGCGCTGCGCGACGGCAGCACGGCGCCGATGTGGGGCTTCTGCGCGAACAGCGGCTGCTCCGCGACCTGGGCGCCCGGCCCGACGATCGTGGCGCAGGCGAACACGTCGCTCACGATCGAGCTGACGAACGCGCTGCCGATACCGACGTCGTTCGTCATCCTCGGCCAGATCGGCGGCGGCGTCGGCTCGCCGGCGAAGATGAACGGCCCGGCGCACACGGGCCAAACGGCGACGACGTTCCCGGCCAACGCGCCCGCGGGCGGACCTACGTTCGTGCCGCCGCAGCAGGGGCGGCGCGTGCGCTCGTTCGGCACCGAAGTGGCGGCGAAGACGACCTCGACGCTGTCGTGGCCGAGCCTCAGGCCCGGCACGTACATCTACGAGACCGGCACGCTGCCGTCGCTGCAAGTGCCGATGGGCCTCTACGGCGTTCTGATCGTGACCGAGTCGCCGACGAACTCGGCGCCGGGCACGGCGTATCCGGCGGCGGGACTGACGGCGCCGGCCGTGACCTACGACGCCGAGGCGACGCTCTTGTTCAGCGAGCTCGACGTCGCGCAGAACAGCGCCGTCGACGCCGCGGCGCAGGCGGGCCGCACCAGCGACGCCGACTTCAACGTGCGCTTCAATGATCCGTCCTGCAAGGACCAGCCGTGCTACCCGGCGGCGGTCAACTACGCGCCGACCTACTTTCTGATCAACGGTCGCTACTTCGACCGGACGGCCCCGCAGAAATCGGCGCTCGATATCGCCGGCACCTTCAAGCAGACCGGCAACGTTCTGGTGCGATTGGCGAACGCCGGATCGCGCACGCACGTTCCGTCGCTCGTCGGCGCGACGATGGCGCTCGTCGCCGAGGACGGCAATCGCGCGCCCGGCAATCCCAAGCTGCAGACCGAAGTGCTGCTGACGGCGGGCAAGACTCACGACGTGCTGGTCAACCCGGCCGGCTCCGATACGGCGTCGACGAGCTACCCGCCGGCGACGATGGCGCTGTTCGACCGCGCGCTCAACTTGTCGAGCGGCAACATGCCGATCGGCGGCATGCAGGCGTTCCTGCTCGTCAACCGCAAGGCTGCCGAGGCCAACGGCGCCAGCGCCGGCGACCCCGGTATGCTGCCCGCGGCGGTGGTGCCCGCCGCCATCGACGACGCGTTCAAGGTTCCGTACAACAGCGCGATCAGCGGCAACGTCACGGCCAACGACATCGCCGTCGCTTCGGTCGACGTCGGGACGTCGCCGGCCAACGGCACCGTCACGCTCAACCCCGACGGCAGCTTCACGTACCAGCCCAACGCGGGCTACAGCGGCACCGACACCTTCAGCTACTTCGGCAACGGCCACACGGTCGGCCCGGCGACGGTGACGTTGACCATCGCGGCACAGCTGACCGGCGCGGCCAACACGCCGCGCGCGAACGCCGACAGCTACGTCAGCAATATCGCCACCAGGTTCAGCGCGCCGCGCCCCGGCGTGCTCGCCAACGACAGCGATCCGCACAACTTCCCGCTGACGGCGTCGCTCGGCGCTGTCGGCACGAGCACCTGCGGATCGGTCGAGCTGAACGCGGACGGCTCGTTCAACGTCACCGGTAACGGCGGGTCGTGCCAGTTCTCGTACTCGGTCGTCAACTCGCAGGGGACGAGCAGCGATCCCGCCACCGTCACCGTCACCTTCGGCACGGCGTCGAACCTCAACGTCAGCGTCACGGACGCCAAAGACCCGACGGTGGCGCTGGCCGACTACCGTTGGACGCTCCAGGAAGACCTGACCTTCAAGCACGACACGATCGGCACGCCGGTGCTCAACACGCGCACCGTCGGCACCAGCTTCCACCGCAGCCACATGACCGTCGTGGCGACCGGCTGCGTCGGCGCCGTGAGCTGCGGCAGCGGCCAGTCGATCCTCGACAAGAGCGGCACGCGCGTCACGGTGTCGGACGATCAGGCGCTCGCCAAGCAGACGACGCCCGATCAGGTCGTGCTCGATCCGCGCAAGAAGTATTACCTGTCGATCCTCCCCGGCGACGCCGGCAGCCCGCCCGGTCACGCGATGGGCGGCGCCGAGATCAAGCCGATCGGCAAAGACGGCTCGAACGGCTGGGCGCCGCTGAAGATCAAGCTGCAGGCGAGCCCGCTCGTCCCGGCGCAGATGAGCATCTACCTCTACGAGGACAGCGCGCCCACCAACGGCCAGAACGAGGTCGGCGAGGCGCCGCTCGGCGGCTTCAACATCATCCTCGTCGATCCGGCGGGGCGCACCGGCGATCCCGCGGGCCAGCAGACGTTCGACGCCTTCAACATGCCGCTGAGCAATTCGCTGCTCGGTCGGCCGGGCTGCCCCGACGATCAGAACAGGCGAACCAACGGCACGGCCACGTCGTCGCAGGGCAACCTGGTCGGCGCGGTCTACACGTGCCCGAACGATCCGTTCGAAGGCACGTCGCGCGCGAACCCGGCGAAGTATGCGCTGGCCGGCCACGCGCTCATCAAGAACCTGACGCCTGCTCGCTACGACGTCATCGCCCATCCGGGCGGGGCGCGTGACGGGGCCGGCGAAGTGTGGTGGCAGACCGAGACGCTCGAGGGCACGCCGGCGCAGGACGCGTTCACCGGCATCAACGAGCCGCAGTACTTCCAGGAGTTCGGCCCGCCCGGACCGCACGTCACGATCGGCTTCGTCAACCCGGGGCGCGTCGCCGCGTACGCCACGGCCAACGGTTTCGTCGGCGGCCACACCGTGCAGGGCAAGATCACGAGCCAGCACATGTCGCGTCCGATGGACGTGACCTTGTGGGACGCGGGCAGCTATGATCTGCTGTCGTCGACGACCTGCCAGGTCGTGCTCAACTCGCTGTCCGGAGGTGGCGCCGCTCTCGCCGCGGCGCAGTGCGCCCAGGACGGCAGCTTCAAGCTGACCAACGTCCCCGCCGGTGACTTCAGCGTCACCGTCTTCGACCAGTGGCTCGATCAGATCATCCAGACCGCCGCGGTCAGCGTGCCCGACACGACGCCGGTCGTCGACATGGGCACCATCCCGGTGCTCAGCTGGTTCACGCAGTACGACCAGAACATCTATCTCGACCTGAACAAGAACGGCATCTACGACGACGGCGAGCCCGGCATCTCCAACGTTCCGCTCTCGGTCCGCTACCGCAACGGCGCGCCGTCGAACGTCACGCTCAGCGACTCGGCCGGCAACGGCATCCTCGTCGAGCTGTTCCCGCTGTTCAACTGGTACGTCGCCGAGGCGGACACGACGCGCTACAAGCAGACCGGCGTGCACGTCGTCGTCGACGGCGGCGGCAAGCCCGACACCGACGGCAACGGTGCCGGCCTGTGGACCTCGAAGTATGCGACCGGAGAGTCGACCGATCGCGTCGAGATCCCGGGAGCGCTCAGCTACGGCTTCCAGGGCTTCATCAGCCAGCGCAACCGCGTCGACTGGGGCCGCGTGCCGTACGACAAGGGCGAGAACGGCGGCATCACCGGCTACGTCGTCTACTCGTCGACGCGTCCCTTCGACGACATGCGCTACAACGTGCAGACGATCTGGGAGCCGCTGGTTCCGCGTGTGAAGGTGAACCTCTATCGCAAGGACACGCTGCCCGACGGAACCGAGACGCTCGTCCTCGTCGACGCCACGCAGACCTCGAGCTGGGACGACTACGTCAACCTCGTCTACGGCAACGACGGCAACCAGTACCTCCTCGATCCCGACGGCAACCTGCGCGATCCGAGCAGCGGCACCATCCTGGCGAAGGACAGCGGCGCCTATCCGGCCGGCCGCCAGGTGAACCTGCAGTGCCCGGGGCAGAAGTCGGACGACATCTTCAACAAGGTCACGCTCGCCATCGACGGCGGCACCCTCGACTCCAAGCGCTGCTACGACGGCCAGCACAACTGGAACCAGGTGCAGGCCGCGCCGTACGACGGCCGCTACGTCTTCCCGAGCGCGGCCTACGTCGCTGCGCACAAGAGCGAAGTGAAGAAGGCCGGCCAGCTGGTGAGCTTGCCGCCGGGGACCTACATCGTCGAGACGGTGACGCCGCCGGGCTATGACGTCGTCAAGGAAGAGGACAAGAACATCCTCATCGGCGATGCGTTCGTCGCGCCGGTCGCGCAGCAGTTCGGCCCGCTCGGCAGCATCTTCATCCTCCCCGACCAGGCGACGATCGGAAACGCGAACCCGAACAATCCCGAGACCGGCGATCCGGGCTTCCAGAGCAATCCGACGACCGACCTCGGGGACTACAGCAACTCGAACAGCACGACCTTTCCGCGCTGCGTCGGCAATCTGCATCGGGTGCCCGACTTCCTGAGCCTCTATCCGGGCGCGCAGCAGGTGGCGCCGTTCGCCGGCATGGACCGTCCGCTGTGCGATCGCAAGCAGATCCTGCTCGCCGATCAGATGCAGTCGAGCGCGACCTTCTTCATCTATACGCAGGTGCCGGTGGCGTCGAACAACACCGGCATCATCCTCGACGACGCGGCATCGGAGTTCAACGCCACCTCGCCCGATTTCGGCGAGAAGGCGGCGGTGCCGTTCGTGCCGATCTCGATCAAGGACTTCAGCGGGCTCGAGATCAGCCGCGCGTACAGCGACCAGTGGGGCGCGTACAACATGATGACGCCGTCGAGCTGGCTGGTGAACCCGCCGACGCCGTCGGGCTACGGCCCGAACATGCTGGTCACCTGCATGAACGACGCTGGTCCGATTCCGGATCCGTCGGGCGCGCTCGATCCGAAGACCGGCCAGGTGCAGCTGATCACCGATCCGGCGTACAACCCGGGCTACAGCACCTTCTGCTACACGAACCCGTTCATGCCGGGGCAGACCACGTATCTCGATACGCCGGTCCTGCCGATCGCGGCGTTCGCGTCGGGCTACAACCCGGCCGACTGCGCGCTCCCGAATGCGACCCCGGCTATCAAGCGCGTCGACAGCGACAAGGCGAGCTTCGGTCCGTGGGTTCCGACGTCGGGCGCGACGCTCACCATCATCGCCGACGGCGACAAGCAAGTGCAGAACCCGGCCTACGCGGGCCCGTTCGGGACTTCCGGTAACTTCGACAGCCAGCGGACGATCAGTCGCCACTACGGCTTCGGCGATGAGCGCGGCACCCTGAAGATCGGCGACGTCGATCTCACGGCGCAGATTCAGGATTGGAGCGACGGCACGATCAAGGTCTTCGTGCCGGGCACGACGGCGACCGGTGAGCTCAAGATCACGACCAGGGCCGGCGTCGAGTCGGTCGACACGGTGACGGTCACCGTCGAGAACGCGACGCCGACCTACGTCGCCGGTGGTGGCTCGATCCAGGCGGCGATCGACGCTGCGGCGCCGGGCACGCTCATCCTCGTCGACGCCGGCGTCTACAACGAGCTGGTGGTCATGTGGAAGCCGGTGCGCCTGCAGGGTGTCGGCGCCAGCTCGGTCGTCATCAACGCGGCGAAGTATCCGACGTCGAAGCTGGAGAATTGGCGTCCGTTCATCAACGATCTGTTCGCCATCGATGCGGTGAGCGGCAATCAGACCGGGACCGCGCAGGTCGATCCGCTGCCGACGCAGGAGATCACCGGCGGCGTGGTCATCCTCGAGCCCAGCGTGCTCGGCTCCGAGGAGGGCGCCGGCATCACGGTGCTCGCCAAGAACCTGGGACCGAACCAGTGCAACTACAACGGCGGGCCGCGGACCAAGTTCGGCCACGTTCGCGAGAGCAACTTCTGGTGCAAGAAGTCGCGCATCGACGGCATCAGCGTCAGCGGCGGCGACGCCGGCGGCGGCATCTACGTCAACGGTTGGGCGCACGGCCTCGAGATCGCGAACAACCGCGTCTTCGGGAATGCCGGCGCCTACAACGGCGGCGTCCGCGTGGGCGTGCCGTATCTGGAGCTCGAGAGCCTGCCGCCGCGCAATGGCCGCACCGGACAGATTGGCGGCCTCGGCTACGACGTGGGCGTGCACATCCACCACAACAACATCGCCAAGAACGGCACTGTCGAGGCGCCGGCCGGGCTCGGCGGCGCGGGCGGCGGCGTGTCGATTTGCGCCGGCACCGACAACTACTCGGTCGATCACAACTTCATCTGCGGCAACTTCACGAGCTCGGACGGCGGCGGCATCGGTCACCTCGGATTCAGCCAGAACGGCCGCATCGCGAACAATCAGATCCTGTTCAACCAGAGCTTCCAGCAGACCACGTCGACCCACGGCGGCGGCATCGTCGTCGAAGGCGAGCCGCCCGTCGCCGGCGCGGTGTCGCTCGGTACCGGCAACCTCACCATCGACGCCAACGTCATCCGCGGCAACTTCGCCGAGGGCGGGCAGGGCGGCGGTATCCGCCTGCAGCAGGTCAACGGCGCGGACGTGGTCGGCTCGAACGCGGCGTTGTGGCACCACGTGACCATCACCAACAACATGATCGACAACAACGTCGCCGGCTGGGCGGGCGGCGGCATCTCGATGGCCGACACGCTCAACGCGACCATCAACGACAACACCATCACGTTGAACGACGCCGTCGGTACGGCGGGCGTGCTGTTGTCGCAGCACGGCGGCGTCGGCCTGCCGAAGGCGGCGGGCATCGTCTCGGAGACGACGACGGCGCCGCTGTTGGCGCGCACCAGCAACAAGGCGACCAACGCCATCTCGCAGCCGGTGTCGCTCGGCAACAACATCATCTGGCACAACCGCTCGTTCTACTATTCGGCCGGCGATACCCAGATCTGTCCGGCGAACTCTGCCTCGGCGGCGTCGAGCACCTGCGCCAGCCCGCTGCCGGCGCAAGGCGCGACGGGTCAGTGCGTCGGAGACGCGCGCTATTGGGACCTCGGCGTTCTGGGCGACACCAGCGCGACGCCGGGCGCGCGGCGGCTCAAGCCGACATCGTCGATTCTCAGCGCCAACGCGTCGGCGTACACCGGCAACAATGCAACCGACACCAATCCGGGGCTAAAGGACCCGTACTGCAACGGCTCCCGTATCCTGCCTGAGCTCGGCGGCGGCAAGAACCTCGGCGTGCTGAACTTCGTGGCGGCGTCGACGGCAGACGAAGCGAACAACTACGTCAGCTTCCGGTACGGGCCGCTGTACGTACAGAATCCGCAGACCGGCGCGACCTTCGGCAACTACCACCTGACGGGTGACAGCGGAACGGCGGCGCTCGACAAGGGCGTCGATACGGGAGTGAAGAGCGACTTCGACGGCGATGCGCGGCCGTTCAACGGGGTCTACGACATCGGTGCCGACGAGTTCGTGACCAGGTAGTACAATAGCGGTATGGGGCAGAGCCCGATTCGTGGCATCTCGACGCTCCTCTTCGCCGCGCTGTTGACGGCGAGCAGCATCGTCGCAGCCCCGGCGCTCGGCGACGAGACAAAAGACGACGGCAGCGTCACGCGACCCACGCCCCGCAAGCGTCGCAAGCCGAAGCCGGAGACGGTAGCGAGCTGGCACGCGCGCCGCAGTCTGTTCTTCCAGCGCAACTGGGGCGTCGATATCGTCGGCGTGCGCCGCGTCTCCTCGGGATTGATGTTGCGATTCGACTATCGCGTCGTCGATCCGGCGCGCGCGGTGGGGCTGAACGACAAGAAGACCAAGCCGTATCTGATCGACGAGGCGACCGGCACGGGGCTGGCCGTGCCGGCGATGGAAAACATCGGCGAGCTCCGCCAGGTGGCGCCGTTCGTCGTCAATCGCACGTACTTCATCATCTTCGGCAATCCCGGTGGACTGGTGAAGCGGGGCGGCAAGGTCACACTCGTCGTCGGAAATTTACGCGCGGAAGGCTTGATCGTAGACTGATGGATCCGTGCGCGGAGTCGAGATGATCCCTTACGAGAAGCGACGCTTCTATCTCTTTTGCGCATCGGCGCTGGGCGCGGCTGTAGCCCTGGCCATCGCGTTCACGATGTTCGGCGCTTCCGGTCGTGCGCGCAGGATCGCGTCGAAGAACGAGGCGGCGCGCGGCGGGCTCGCTGCCTGGCGCGCGGTCAAGACGATGTCGATGTCGGGCAAGCTCGACGCCGGCGTGCGTCGCGACCCCGCGAAGCTGGCGATGAGCTATCAAAACCAGCTGCGGCTCGCGGCGCAGGCGCGGCGAGCGCTGGCCAACGTCGTACCGCCGACGGAGAAGCCGGTGCAGCTGCCGTTCACCATGGAGCTCGAGCGGCCGCGCAAGTCGCGCCTCGAGATTCGCTTCCAGGGCGAAACGGCGGTGCAGGTGTATGACGGCAAGGAGGGCTGGAAGCTGCGGCCCTTCCTCGGGCGTCGCGAGGTCGAACCCTATACGAACGAGGAGCTGCATCTGGCGGCGCAGCAGTCTGACCTCGACGGCTGGCTCGTCGACGCGTCGGCCAAGGGCGAAAAGCTCGAGCTCATCGGAACCGACAAGATCGACGGCCGCGACGCCTACAACATCAAGGTGACGCTGTCCGACGGGCAGGTGCGCCACGTCTGGGTCGACACGCACAGCTATCTCGAGGTCAAGGTCGACGGAAGCCGGCAGCTCGACGGAAAGCTGCGCCCGATGTGGACCTACTATCGCGAGTACAAGAAGGTCGACGGCCTCCTGGTTCCCCACGTCCTCGAGACGGTCGTCGAGGGCGTTGCCGGCTCGGAGAAGATCGTCATCGACCGTGTCGCCATCAACCCGCAGCTCGCCGATGCGCGCTTCGCCAAGCTCGATCCCGTTGCCGTCAAGGCCGAGGACGCACAGGTCAAGCCGACCAAGCCCGGCGACACGACGCCGGCGCCGGGCGACGCCAAGGGCGATGCGCACGCGCAGCATCGCGAAAAGCTCGCCCGCGCGACGCGGTCGACGGCCGAGTACAAGATTCCACAGCTGACGCTGTTGCGCGACGACGGCAAGAGCGTCTCGCTGCCGCAGGAGCTCGACGACGGGCGCGTCGTGGTGCTCAATTTCGTCTTCACCAACTGTGCGACGATCTGTCCCGTGATGAGCCAGGTTTTCTCGCAGCTTCAGGACAAGCTCGGCGCGGACCGAAACAAGGTGCACATGGTTTCGATCTCGATCGATCCCGAGCAAGATCGTCCGGAGCGGCTCGCCGAATACGGCAAGAAGCTGCATGCTGGTCCACAATGGCGGCAGTACACGGGCACGACGCAGGCGAGCGTGGCGGCGCAGCGCGCGTTCGACGCCTACCGCGGAGACAAGATGAACCACACGCCGCTGACGTTCCTGCGTGCGGCGCCGGGACGATCGTGGGTGCGCATCGACGGATTCGCGTCGGCCGACGAGCTGGCCAGCGAGGTGCGCGCGCAGCTCGCCGACCGCTGATGGCGCCCGCGTCGCGGCGGCGCTTCGCCGTCTACGCCTTCGTCGTCGGCCTGGCCTGGATGGGCGAGCGGGGCGCGGCGTGGGCTGCGCCGGCGACGAGCGCGGGCGAGCTCGTCTATCGGCAGGGCGTGCTGCCGTCGGGACGGCCGCTGCATGGCGAGCGTGAAGGCGGCGGCGGTATCGACGGGTTGAACGCCGCGTGCGTCACCTGTCATCGGCGCAGTGGGCTCGGCAGCTGGGAAGGGCAGACCGTCATCCCGCCCATCATCGGCCGCTACCTGTTCCGCGCCGGCGCGCGCAACGTCGAAGATGTCGAGCTCCCGCACGTGCAGGGCTACGTGCCGCGGCGCGAGCCGTACACCGACGCCACGTTGGCGCGGGCGATCCGCGACGGCGTGGATCAACAGGGCCGCAAGCTGAGCTACCTCATGCCGCGCTACAAGCTCGACGCGGCGACGATGGCGTCGGTCATCGCGTATCTGAAGAAGCTGACGAGCGGGCCGGTGCCCGGCGTGAGCGAAGACACGCTGCACTTCGCGACGATCATCACGCCTGACGCCGACCCGACGGCGCGCAACGGCATGCTCGACGTCCTGCGGCAGTTCTTCGCCGACAAGAATGCGGGCTACCGCGGCGCCAGCCCGCGCCTGCAGTCGACGCGCGGGGTCATGTATCGCGTCAACCGGAAGTGGCAGCTGCACGTATGGGAATTGAGCGGGGCGCCCGAGAGCTGGGAGCGGCAGCTGCGACAGCACCTGGCCGAGACGCCAGTGTTCGCCGTAATCTCGGGAATCGCCGGCAAGGCGTGGACGCCCGTGCATCGGTTCTGCGAGCACGAGTCGTTGCCTTGCCTTCTGCCCAACGTAGACCTGCCGGTGGTGGCGGAGCAGGACTTCTATTCGGTCTATTTCTCGAAGGGCGTGCTGCTCGAGGAAGAGCTGATCGCGCGACGGCTCGAGGAGACGCGCGGCAGCGTCGGCGTGCGTCGCGTGGTTCAGCTCTATCGCGACGACGATATCGGCGAGGCGGCGGCACGCGCGCTGGAGGCGGCGGCGGCCAAGAGCGGCCTCGCCACGACGGCGCGCGTGGTGCGCGGCGGCGACGCCAAGCACGACCTCGTCGCTGCGCTCGACGGTGTACGCGCGGGTGACGCACTGATCCTGTGGCTGAGACCGGCGGATCTCGGCGCGCTTCCGGCCTCGGTCGCGGGGGCGTCGATGGTGTACGCGTCGGGGTTGATGGGCGGGATGGAAAACGCGCCCCTGCCCGCGGCGTGGCGTGCCGTCACTCGCTTGACCTATCCGTTGAACCTGCCCGACCTGCGCAAGGTCAATATGAACTTTCCTCGCGGCTGGTTCAACGTGCGGCACATTCCGGTGGTCGCCGAGCGCGTGCAGACCGACACCTATCTGGCCTGCGTCATCCTCTCCGAGACGGTCGGTCACATGCTCGACAGCTTCGTTCGCGACTACTTGATCGAGCGGGTCGAGATGTTGGTGAGCCATCGATTGGTCAACGCGCACTATCCGCGCCTCGGACTGGCGCCTGGTCAGCGCTTCGCGTCGAAAGGCGGATACATCGTGCGGCTGCCGGAGCCGAGCGGCGCCCGCGTCGCCGCCGACGGCGACTGGCTCGTGCCCTGACAAACCGGTCGTCGCGCTCCGGATGGAAATGCGACGGCAACGAGCTCGCGCGGCCGCCCTGACATCGTGGCCGTTCGTGTCGGCGTCATCGCGAAGGAGGCCGGGCGCGCGCCGCCGTGCGGAATACCGCCACGAGCCAGAACGGCAGGAGCGTGAACATACCGACCAGCGCCGTCACGGCGTGGATATCGCGGACTCGCCACAACTGGCCGGCGGGATCGGCGAGCGTTGCGGATTGACTGTCGAGCAGCAGGTCGAGGAGCGGAGCCACGAGGATCGATGTATAGGCAAACATCGGCGCGGCCCAGTAGCCGGGCAGCTGCCGAGGTGTCGGGCGCGTGCGCCGCACATACAGTGCGAAGAGTTGAAAGAACACGTAGACCGTCAGATACCAGCCGAGGAAGTTGACGAGCGGCACGCCGAAATAGTTGCCGCCGTGATGCCATATCCAGTTGCCGGTAATCGTCGACATCATCGGGTCGATGGTCAGGTCCCACGACACCATGATGAAGCTGGCAATGACCGGCGTCGCGAACGCGAGCGTGCCGTTCAGGCGCCCGGATTCGTCGCCGAGGATCGCCCGTGCCAGGGTCCAGGACAGGTAGCCGACGCCGAAGTACGCCGGGCCGATCAGCAACGGCACCAGGAACAGCCGTGGGCCCATTGCGTCGCTGTAGTGATACCAGCCGAACGGGAAGCCCGACAGGATGCTGAGGTTCTCGAAGAGGTTGCTCACCCCGAGACAGATCGCCATGAACCATACGATGCCCCGCGGTCCGTAGGTGGCGCCGCCATGCAACAGGCCGAACAGCAGCAAGGATAGCGCAAGCATGGCGCCCGCCATGGCTTGCGGCAGGTGAAGCACAATCGACGCGACGTGCGACAACACACTCGCCGCTGCCAGTGCCCAGAGTGCCGGCGCGATCCACCTGTTCTTCATTCGTACCTCGCGACCGAGCCGCGTACGCGCTTGGTGCCAGCGAATAGTATCGCGACGCTCACGGTCAGTGCAGCGGTGACGCGGCGGTGGGCTCGAACGCATCGGCCGGGCCGGCGAGCGGAAGGCGCACCCGGAAGGTCGAGCCGGCACCGAGGGTGCTCTCCACCTCGATGCGCCCGCCGTGCGCCTCGACGATGCGCCGCGCCACGGACAACCCGAGCCCGACGCCCGGCGCGGTCTCGCGCGACGCGCCCGTGCGCCGGAACGGCTCGAAGATATGCTGCAGGTCGGTCGGCGCGATCCCGATACCGGAGTCGGTGACCGAGAGGATGGCCTCACCGCCGCTCTGCGAGACGCACAACAACACCTCGCCGCCGCCGGGTGAATACTTGATCGCGTTGGACACCAGGTTGTTCATCACCTGGGCGATGCGCGCGCCGTCGCAGCGAACCTCGACCGGTTTCTCGGGCTCGGAGAGCCGGAGCCGATGCGCCATCGACGAGCTGGCGTACAGCTCGACCGCCTCCTGGACGAACGGCCGCACGTCCCGTCGCTGCAGCTGCAGCTGGAGGTAGCCGCCCTCGATCCGGGTGGCGTCGAGGAAATCGCCGACCATGCGTTCGAGCCGCGTGACCTGGCGCCCGATGAGGTCGAGCGTCTTGCGCGTCTTGTCTTCCGACACTTGACGCGGCCCGGGCTCGAGGAACTGAACGCCCATACGCATCGCCGCCAACGGGTTGCGCAGATCGTGCGCCACTCCGGCGAGGAAGGTGAGCAACTCCTGGTGCTGCCGCTCGAGGCTGGCCGCCATGTCGTTGAAGCTGTCGGCAGTGTGTCGCAGCTGCTCGGAGCCATCAGGCACGACGCGGGCCGAGCGGTCGCCGGCAGCGAAGCGATCGATGCCGTCGCTCAGCCCGAGCAGCGGCTTGAATACCCACCGCCGGAGGGCCATGCCCACGGCGAAAGACCCGATCATGACCAGGACGGCGATGGTGATCCCGAGGATGTTCTCGAGCAGCTCCCAGCGCCGGGTCCGGCGCTCGCTGTTCGAGACGTCATCGAACCCCTGACGCGACAGCTCGTGCAGCGTATCGAGCGGGGCCTCGATCGCCGGCGACACCGCCAGCAGCACGTCGCGCGGTGATTCGTTCCGCCGTTCGATCTCTTTGCGCAGCAACACGTAGTCGCGCATCTGCCTGCTCGCCCGGTCGAGCAGCGCGCGCTTCGCCGGCTGGTGGATCACCGCTCGCGCGTCGGCGAGATGCGCCCAAAGGTCCGTCTCGCGAACCGCGCGGGACCGTTCGTACTGCGGATCCCCGGTGACGTACGCCAGGCCGCTCTCGCGCCCGTAGGATGTGAGATCGATCCGGATGGCATTGATGGCGCGCAGAACGTCGTTCAGGTGCGACACGCGCTGTGCGTGCCGGCGGGAGACGCTCGTGAGCGTAGCCAGCGCGACGCAGGCTACGATCACCATCCCCGTCAGCGCCAGCGTGCCGATGCGGGCCAGCTTTCGCAGCCGCACGACCCCGCCCGCGCTCCGAGTCCCCGCCAAGCCCATTGCTGCACCTCTAGGCGAATCGTTCTGCACGAGAGGGGCCAACCGCGCGTCCGCCGTTGGCACTGCGCTTGCGAACGTCTGACGTCATGGCCGATGTAGTGGTCGTCGACGACGACGAAGACGTAGCGTGGGTCCTCCAGCAGCTGCTGGAGATCGCCGGCCACAACGTACGCGTCGCGCACGACGGCGAAGAGGGGCTGTTGTTACTGCAAGAGCGTCTCCCCGACGTGGCCATCCTCGACGTGGAGATGCCGCTCCTCGATGGGCCGAGCATGTCCTACCGGATGTTCGTGCACAATTGCGGGCTGGAGAACATCCCCATCGTGCTGGTGTCGGGCGTCTTCGATCTGTCTCGGGTCGCTGCGCGGGTGGGCACACCGTACTTCTGCGCCAAGCCGTTCGACACGAGCGCGATGATGAGCCTGGTCGACCGCGCGCTGACCGAGCGTGCGCTGCCACGGCCGACGCCCTAGCAATCGGCGAGCGAGCGCGTCGGCGTCGGCACCGCCGCGGGTCACATGGTCCAGCGGAAGAGCGCCGCCGCCATGGAGAGGCCACCACCGCTGGCGCAGAATGCGACCAGGTCCCCCCGTCGGAGCCTGCCTTGCGCCACCGCGTCGTCCAGCGTCATCGGAATGCAGGCGCTCCCGGTGTAACCCCATTTGTCCATGATCCAGTGGGTCTTGGTCATGGGCTGCCCGAGGGCGGCCATGGTTGCCTCGATCGTCCGCAGATTGAGCTGGGTGAAGACGAAGAGCGCAACGTCGTCGAGCGACGCGTTGGCCCGCTTCAACACGTCCCCGAGCAGGCCCGGCCAACGTTCGAGGTTGAAGGTGGCCGGGAACTTGCGGACGAACTCTACTTTGGGTGCGCCCAGCTGCTCGATGGTCTGCCGCGTCGACGGCCGAACGGTGCCTCCGGTGTAGATGCCCATCGCGTCGTGGTACTCGCCGTTGGCCAGCAGCTTGGCGCCTAAAAAGCCCGGCTTCGCTCCGGCGCGCAATACCACCGCGCCGCCACCGTCGGCGAACAGGGTGCAGGTCTTTTTGTCCTTCCAGTCGAGAAAGCGCGTCATGCCGTAGGCGCCGACCACTAAGATGTGTCGATAGCTGTCATCCGCCGCGATCGTCTTGCAGGCGACGTCCAGCGCCGTGACCCAGCCGGCGCAGGCGCAATTGAGATCGTAGGTTCCCGCATTCTTCGCACCCAACTTTGCCTGCACCGCCGACGAAGTACCCGGGCTCAAATAGTCGGGCGTATCGGTCGCGAGCACGATCAGGTCGAGCTCCTCCGGCCCGATGCCGGCGCGCTCGAGCGCTGAACGCGCGGCGGCCACAGCCAGGTCCGAGGTCACTTCATGATCGGCCATCACGTGGCGCTGGCGGATGCCGACGTTCTGCACCAGCCAATCATCAAACGGCGCCCCCACCGTCTTCTCCAGCTCGGCGTTGGTGATGACCTTCTCGGGAACGTAGCGACCGGTGGCGATGATGTTCGCGTATCTCATGCGAAGCTCCAGGATCTGGTTTCAGTCGTGCGAGCGGGTGCGAGCGGACGTACGCGGGCGACCGTCGTGTCCAAACTTCTTTCAAACCAGCCCATGCGCGCGATGAGGGCTCCCGGCGAGCGCTAGGGCAGGGCGTGGATACACGACTTTTGCGCAACGGCGTCGAGGACACGCGCGATCGGCCGTCGCGCGAAAGACGTCTGCTGAGTGCTTGCCTTGCCGCTCGATTTCTTGTTTATTATGCGTTCGCGTATTTGTTATTATGCACGAACGGAATAAAAAGGAGCAGCAAAATGATCCCGAGCGCGACGTTGCCCCAATTGAAGGCTGAACCCACGCAGCCGACAGCGCACCGCAGCGCCGTGCTGGCGATGTTGATCGCCGCCTATATCTTCAACTTCCTCGACCGTCAGATCCTCGGGATCCTGGCGAGCTCGATCAAAGCTGACCTGGGTTTGACCGACACCGATATCGGCAAGCTCGGTGGCCTGGCGTTCGCGCTGTTTTACACAGGCCTCGGCATCCCGGTGGCGATCATTGCCGACCGCTGGAGTCGCACGTGGATCATGACCGGCGCGCTGACGCTGTGGAGCGGCTTCACCGCCGCCTGCGGCCTGGCGACCGGGTTCGCGTCGCTCTTCTTGTGTCGCATGGGCGTCGGCGTCGGTGAAGCCGGGGGCGTCGCTCCCGCCTACTCGCTGATCTCCGACTATTACCCCAAGGGGCAGCGCGCGCGCGCATTGGCGGTGTACTCGTTTGGTATTCCAGTCGGTAGCGCGGCCGGCCTGTTGTTCGGCGGGCTGATCGCGCACAAGGTGAGCTGGCGCGCGGCCTTCTTCGCCGTCGGTGCGGCCGGTCTCCTCTTGGCTCCGCTCTTTCGATTGGTCGTGCGCGAGCCTCCGCGCGTCGCTCCGAAACCGGCCAACCCGCCGGTGGGGGCGACGTTTCGCGCGCTCCTCGCCAAACCGTCATTTTGGCTGCTGGCCTTTGGCGCCGCTTCCTCTTCGGTGTGCGGCTACGGCGTCGCGTTCTGGCTGCCATCGTTTTGTGATCGCAGCCTTCATCTCGACCTCGTTGATCGGTCGCTGTTCTTGAGCGCCATTGCCCTCTTCGGCGGCGTGGCCGGAATCTGGAGCGGCGGTTGGTTGGCCGACCGGATGGGCAAGAAGAGTGTTTCGGTCTACCCGGTCATCCCCGCCGTCGCATTCTTGCTGGCGACGCCGTTGTCGTTCGCCGCGCTCAATACCCACTCGTTGGCGCTGGCGTTCGTTTGCTTTCTGATTCCGCAGGCGCTGAACCTGGTTTGGTTGGGGCCGATCCTGACGTCGGTGCAGCACCTGGTCGCTCCGGCGATGCGCTCGACCGCGTCGGCCGCCTTTCTGCTCGTCAACAACCTGCTCGGCATCGCGGGCGGCATCTACTACTTCGGCAAGGCAGCCGACCTGCTCAAGCCGCACTTCGGCGCCGAGTCGCTCCGCTACGCCCTGTACAGCGGCTTGGCCTTCTATCCACTCGGCTCGATCCTCTTCTTCATCGCAGCGCGGCGCCTCGCGCGCGACTGGATCGACTGAGCACGACGCGGCACGGTCGGCCGTCGAGGAGTGGCCATACCAACCAATTCTGCAAGGCGGCCCACGCGGCGCCGAGGTGCTTGCGCGGGAACCTCTTCGCGAGCAGTTGTTCCGAGACGCGGTACGCGTTCTTGCCGCACGCGTTGATCTCGCCCTGGGCGTCGAGCTGCCGATTAGCGGCACATCGTTCCCTGCCCCGGAATTGACGAAAACCTTCATGGGTGCAGTTTCGGCTGCGGCGATGCCGCGATTTCGATCGCCGCGTCGGCTAGGCCCGTCTAATCGGTCCGGCGTCGGAGGGATGCTTCGGTCGCGTGCATTGGCTTCTCCGGTTAGCGGCTCCACGTCGACGTGACTGCGATCTGCCTCACCACCTTTTCACCGAGGGTGCGGCATCAGGTCGCGGCGAATCGGTTAAACAGTTGGAATCGGATTCCACCGGAGTTTCGATTGGCCACTCACTCGTATCAAGACTCCCGCTGCCGTTGCGGAAGCCATTCGTCAGAGCACAGCTCGCCAGTGCCATGCTTTCGCCACTGCATGCGCCAAGCAGTGCGTCGGGCACCGCGCGCACGCTATCCTCGCCCTCGACGACGGCGCCAAGACAACGGCTCGCGAGGTTCGTTGGCGCTTCACCACTCCCTGGCGGCGGATCAGCGGCTACTTGGAATCGGTGAACCTGACGATCGTCGGTCTCGCTTCACACGTTCCGTCCACCCGCCCAGCCAACAAATGGATCACATCGTCCGAGGGAGTTACCGGCCCGATGTCCGTCGGCAGGAGTTCAAAGTACCATTCGCCGGGAGAGACGAGATGCGTCATAGACGCCGCAGGACGAGGACATAGGATTGGCGGACGAGACTCTCGGGCACGATGGACGATCATCGCCGCGACGATCTGCGGAATCGAACTTTCATTCCTTACTCCGATCCACGCTGACTTCTCGTTCCGCACGATCGTCCCTGACCACGTTCCGTGACCCAACAGGTTCATCTGTGCGATTGGAACGTTTGCATCGATGTGCGCTTTCCGGCGTTCGACACCGAGAGGCGAAAGGTCAATGACATCGAAACTCGCGTGCGCGACGGCGCCAGCCGAAAGCCGCGCTTCTCCTTTCGTATCGCTGACCCACCACAGCCTTTCTTTCGGCAGTACGCGATGGCGCGTCCACGACGGACCACACTGCCTCTCTCCTGTCACAACCAACGGGCCGACGGAGCGGCCGCCTTCAATTACTTCAATGGAGGCCCTCCGTGCGCAGACGAACTGCGGCTCAGAACTCGTATTCTTGAGACCAATCCACACTATCTTTGGGTCGGTGCTTGCTGCTTCCAGAGACCATTGTCCCTGGACATCTCCTAATGCAGTTGCGCTGCTGCATACGACGACCGCCACAACGTGCAGTGTTCGGTAGGACCTACTCATGGTGCCCTCATGGTCTCGCCAGAAATTGGACGCCAATGATGCCGTCTCATTACTGTCGTAAGTGGGTGAAGAATTACTGTCGCTTGCCGCGCCGCCGGGCGGCAGCAAGCACACGTTGGAGAATGTGCGCAAGCGCGCTCCCGGTCAGGCCGCCGACGTCGCTGACGTGATATGATCTCGTTGGCAGGGGGGAATATGCTGACGCGAACATCAGTGATCGGAGTAGCGATCTTCACATTTGTCGGTTGCAAGGGTGACAACGGAAATCAGTCGATGGACTTCTCCGCCGGCAGCGGCGACGACCTGAGCGCCGGCGGTGGTGGTGGCGGCGGTGGCAACGGCATGGTGATGGGTCATGCGCTCATTTTGCACGGCCCGTCGACGGTGATGCGTTCGCGCCCATTCGGCGGCGCGCGCCCCCAGTTGCCGCAGGCGCAGGCTGGCCACTGGGCGTTGTCGCCCAATCAGGCGCGCGTCACCGTCGTCAGCCTCACGTTCCAAGGCACCGCGGCAGGCGACGTGCAAATGGCAACGCTGAGCAATTGCACGCCAACCTACGTGCGCGATCAACCGGCGCTGACGTCTGTGCTCGATTGTCCATTTACGATTCCCGCCGGAACCTACGCGGGCATGGGCATCGGCGTGTCGACGACGTTCGACGTCACCGTCAACGACACGGTCAACGGTTTCTACAGCGATCCGGCCGCGCCGTCCAAGCTCTCGACGACAGCGCCGGCCGGCGGCGCGCAGTCGGTCAGCATCACCGTGCAGGGTCCGGGCGGAACGGGCAACGTGCTGACCCAGCAGACGTACTTCTCACATCCGATCACCGTGACCGCGAGCGGCAGCGTCGGGGGTGACGACGGCGGTACGTTGCCGGGAGTCACCGTGGACATCACCGAAGACCTCGTGCACACGCTGTTCGCGGACGTCGCCGGCAACGGCACCGCCAGCTTCGCGCTCTCGACACCGATGCCGCCGGTGCAAATGGTCGCCTCGATCGAGGGCGCCGGCCACGTCGCCTTCTACTCGCAGACGGGCACGGCCGTTAGCGCACTCATGCCCGGCCCCACGGATGATGAGAGCAGCAGCGTGCGCGTCTTCTACGACGGCACCGGCGCGGCCAGCTACCTCTTCCATCCGACGGTTGGCCCCAGCTCGGCGTGGAACGCGAATCCCGCAAACAGCCCCGGCGCGGGCGGCATGTTTCGCGCGGGGGGCTATCTCGGCGTCGATCCCACGGGTACCCTCTGTTGGGCGGTGCCGCAAGATTACACATACGCGACCTACAACCAGCTGTGTGAGCTGCAGACGGTGTCGACCGTCGGCGCCACGACGACGCTGCGCTGCCAGACGATGTCGAGCGTGCCGCCGCCAACCTCGGGCGACACCTACGCGTCGGGTTGCCCGGCCATCACCCCCACGATGACGGTGCCGTTGACCCTCGTCGCCAACTGACGGCCGACCTGATTCAAACTGTTTCAACCGGAAAGATCGTAAACGCTTTGGCGTCGCTATCCGAAGTTTTCGATCCCCGCTAAACGTTCGCTAGCGATTCCAGTCGATTGCATTGCGTCGGCGGATTTTTAATTATTCGCGGCCCTTCGGGTCCTAAATCGTCGCGACGTTTTCGATGTTTTTCGAGTGCGAGCGTCGGCGGCAGCCCGAGGGAGCCGGCGGCAGTTTCCACTTCACCTTGCCGGCAGACGAGTCATCCCGAGTGACGACGCCAGAGCGTGAAGGCTCGGGCGCTGCAGGAACGCCGCCGGAGCCACCGCCGTCCGATCCGCCATCGGGCGCGCCGCCGTTCCCGCCGGCGGAACCGCCACCGCCAGTCGTTGAAGGGCCGAAGGGAACCGACGAAGACGATCCGCCGCTGCACGCACCCAACAGCGCGACCACCGCTACCAAGCCAACTGACCCGTGCTTGCGCATCCTGAATTTGATGCAATCCAGCCGCCGGTCGCTCGTGCCGCGGGTCGCCTGTTGCGTGCGCGCAGTGCGCAGCACGTCCCGCCGCTTCCAGGATGTCGTCATTCCCAAGAAGGTGCGCGGGGAGCGGCTACTAAGGAACGCGCGGGGCAGCGCACGTCAGTGGCGCCTCAGAGCGAGTGGCTGAAGGATCGGTTCCAGCAACACGGCGCTCGCGTGGATTTGTCCCTTTTGACGGCGATACCGACGGCGGTCGTCGCGGAATTTGGCCGGTCGCACACCGCTTTGTAACCGCCAGCCAGGGCAGAGGCTGGCCAGGCGACCTGACGCGAAGTGATGGACGCTCGTCGCCGCTTTCCCGATGTTGACGCCAGCGTTGTCAAATTCGCCACGTTCGGTTAACGGGGCGATACCGGCGGAACATTATTCGCCAGTGTTGCCGATCCGTTGTGCCTAGAAAGGCGCGGCGCGAGGGCCGAAAGATTGTCCGCGGCCAACAGCGCGCCCGGATCATCGAGATGCTCGAGCGGTTACGTCGAGGTCAGCCAACCGACCTCGCGAGTATGTCGGCCGGCTCCGCCGCCGATAGGTCAGACGCGCTGGCAGCGGAGCGACTCGCGACACTTAAACAAGGCTAGTATCTTGCACGAGAGAACGGTATCTGCGCAAACGGGATTATCGGTGATCGACCGCCGGAACGCAGCGATTGCGGCCGAGGTGGAATGCGCAGAACGGAGGGTGACATGCGACGTATTGCATTCGTTTTGGCTGGCGTTCTTGCGGGTTGCGGCTCATCCGGCGGATCGACGCAAGTCATTCCCTCGTCGACGCCGCCGGGCTCGACGGGCGGGTCTGACGACGGTGGCGTAACGACCTCTGCCCCCGACGGCGGCTCTTCAAATCCGGGTGCTGGAGGGACGGGCGGCACCGGTGGCGGCGGCGCTGGCGGTGGCGGCGGTGGTACTGGCGGCGGCGGTGGTGGCAGTGGTACCGGGGGCGGCGGCGGAACGGGTGGTGGCGGCACCGGTGGCGGTGGCGGCGGCACCGGCGGGTGCCCTCTTAGCCCGACACGGCTCGCGGACAGTCCGGCGCCGGGCGCGGTCACGGTGGATGCAACTTACGTGTATTGGGCCGACGACTCGTTCCCGCAGGCGACGATCCGTCGCGTCCTCAAAACGGGCGGCATGGCCGAGACGGCGACTGACAACCCGAACGCCGGTGAGCCTGTCGTTGACATCGCCGTCGATCAAAATGGCGTCTATTGGACAAGCTCGACGGTTCTCGCGGACGGCAGTATGCATTCGTTCATCTACGCTTGGCGCTTTGGTGGGACAAACGTCGTCCTCGCCGAGGGTCAGTTCTTCCGGGGCTTGGTGCTTGACGGCTCGACTCTGTATTACAGCGACGAGTCCGGCGTTTGGTTTGTTCCCACCGGCGGCGGCCCGGCAAAGCAACTGGCAGCGTTGCAAGTCGGCGGGAGACTCGCTGTCGATCCATGGCATGTATTCCTGGGTGCGGAAAGCGGGCGGATTCTCCGGCTCGAGAAGAACACGGGCGCCATCACCGTCATCGGCGAGGGAGTTCTTGGCGGTTCACCGTTGCCTATCGCCGTCGACATCAACCGAGCGTACGTCGTAGATTACCGCGGAACCCTGTTCGCCTTCCCGCCACAATTCGGAACCACACTAGGGCCAGTGGGTTCCGGCAGCGGTGCCACTGCGGGCGGCTTTGTCGTCCGCGACGGAACGAAGCTCTACTACGAGTCGGGCCAGGGGCTCGCACGAATTGACACCGACGGCAGCGGCTTCGCCGTTCTCGCGCCAAACGTTGCCCGCGGAGTCGTCGACGGTGATTCCGTCTACTTCACGCAAGGCGCTGAAGTCGACGTTGTCTGCAAATGACTCCACGCGTAACACATCGTCCGGCGTGGTCGCGCTACTAGTCTATTGTTTACGACTGCTCTCCATCGACCGCGTGAAAGCCGTCGTCACCAGAGGACTCGCATACCCTAACGTACGTTGCGATGACCGTACTTCGACGACCCGAAGCTGTGCCCATCGCCGCTGCCGGTGCGGCGGTCGCTTCTCCGTCGTAGCCACAAGACGGCTAAACAGCGGACCGACGCTCGAAGCCGCGATCGTTGCCGGCGATTACTTCCTCTTGTGGTCCACTAGTCTCCGCCTCGGATCAGTTGCCTGTAGCGGCTTGTACGGAACTAGCCGGATGCGACGAATTGCCGCATCGGGCCGAGACAGCACAGCGACTATATAACGTCGGAGCAGGGGAGAGTCGGTGGCTCGCTGCTACCGCGCTGTTCGTCTCGTCGCCCGCCGTCGGACGCACGGGCGATACGCGCCATTGGTCGGGTCGTGATAACGAAGCAATTCGCGCTCGCTCCGGAGAGCGGTCCATTGTGGAAGATTAGCGAGATGCGTTCGCCGTAGGCGGACGATCGTTCCCCGACAATGCGACGATCCTGCGATAACGCGGGAACTTTCGTTAAAGTCCGTTGTCAGCAAAAGGATGGACTCCCGACGAGTCTTCATACAACGCCTGCTGGCGACCTCGGCTTTCGCTCTCCTCTCTCAATCGACGCGGGCGCAGCCAAAGCAGCCCAGATCGCCTCGTCAGAAGATCATCGTTCCGGGAGCGGGCGTGTCGGGGTTAGCGGCAGCGCTAGATCTCATCGCTTCTGGTCACGACGTTACAGTCATCGAGGCGCGCACGCGCCCCGGCGGACGCGTCTTTACGATCAGAGAGCCGTTCGCCGACGGGCTCTACGGTGAGGCCGGTGCAGTCTTCGTGTCCGACAGTCACGATCTGACCATCGCGTACTGCAAGCGCTTCGGCTTGTCATTGACGCCTGAGCAGTGGAACCGCGACTTGACCTACTACTGGTACACTGGAGGTCGACGGGTTCGAATCCAGGATCTGCCGACAGGGCTCGGCAAGAAGTATGTCCGTCCACTCGAAACTACTGCAGGAGATCCGCTCTCGCCTAGTTGGCCCACTCCGCAGATCGCGGAGTACGACAAACTGAGCTGGGCGGCGCTACTTCGCAAGCAGGGCGCGACAGAGACGGAGCTGCACCAGCTTGGCATGGGATACGCCGGATTGCTTGGCGAAGGCATCGACAGCTACTCGGCCCTGAGCTGGCTTCGTGGCGCGGCCCTGGATGCGAAAGCGACGGCACTCTACAGAATTCAAGGGGGCACCGACCGGCTCCCCGAGGCGATGGCGAAAGCTCTATCGCATCGGATTCGATACGGCGTGATTGCGCGTCGCCTCGAGCAGGAC
Source organism: Myxococcales bacterium (assembly GCA_028287105.1). Lineage (GTDB taxonomy): Bacteria > Myxococcota_A > Polyangia > Palsa-1104 > Palsa-1104 > JAQBQH01. The sequence continues at coordinate 14,757 of JAQBQH010000099.1, read as the reverse complement.
CGGCACGGTGTCCGAGTGTACTGTCAAACGCCGACGGGAACTTCTTCAAGGTTAACGGGAGACCGTCTTGTTTGTACGCTCAGTTTTTCGGTTCTGCGTGGTATCGAAGTGGAACCAGCATTCTCGGTCGGCAAACAGCGTGCGATAGCCAAGTTGCCCTACACCTCAGTTGCGCGCGTCTTCGTTCAAATGCGGGAGCGATTCTGGCTCACTCGCAAACAGGCCGGTAGTGCGAGCACAGACTTGCCGATTCAGGAGATCTACGACGATACCGTGACACAAGCGGGACAGCGCGGAATCCTATCGAGTTACTGTGTCGGCGAGCGCGCGCGCGCCATGTCGAAGCTCGACGAGCCAGGGCGGTTGTCGACGACAATCCGTGACATGACAAGGTGCACGCGGGAGTTTCGGGGTACGCGGAGGGCGGCACATCGAAGTATTGGGACGACGATCCATGGGCCCGAGGCGACTACTGCTTCTTCGCGCCTGGACAGTTGATTGACCTGAGTCAGGATATCGCGCGCCCCGAAGGCCGGATTCACTTCGCAGGTGATCACACCTCACGTTGGCCCGGATTCATGCAGGGCGCCTTCGAATCGGCGAAGCGCGTCATCGCCGAGATCGACGGCGGAATGCCGGCTACGGCCGGCACGAACCGTTAGCGTAATCCGCAGGACTGCCAACTGCGCGTCGTCGACGACCGGGATGAGTTCGCTACGAAATGATGCACGTATGCGTCGCGACAGCATCGCGACGGGCGACGTGCTCGTGCGCGCCTAAATGCTCCGTTTCCTCTTTGACGAGCCTCGTCGCCTGCGCAGCGCGTGGCGCTGGAGCGATCGACGGTGCATCCCGAGCAGCTTTGCTGAGAGTGACAGATTGCTGTCGCATGCGACAATCACGTGCTCGATGTGCGCCTCGGTCAGCCGCTTGAGGTTGACGTCGTTCGGCTCGGTCGTGCTTAGGTATGCGGGCGCGAGATTGCGGGCGTCTGCAGTTCCGGACCTGTACTTGTGCCGGTGTCGGCACGCCCGAGTCGTCCTGACGATCAGCCGTTGGAGGCGGGCTGCTCGCCGATCGCGACCTTTAAGGTTGACGAAAGTCGAAGTCGACTACCATCGCTTGAAGAGTAACTGGACAGCGCACGAAACGTACTGCTCGTCCAGGTCCGGACCAAACGTTTCGAGAAGGTCATACAACCGATTCGTTAGATCCTCCCTCACGGAAAGGCCGTCATCGACGCAGAAACTTGCGGTCGATATCTCCGTGAATAACGCCATGCCGAGCGACTTCGCAGCATCGTCGATGTCGCGTCTGCGATGGAGCGGCGACATCGGCCGCATGAACTTCATCAAGTCCCGTACGCCCATCGCTTGTTCGAGAGCAGCGACAGCTGTGCGCGCATCAAGATCAAAATGTGCGGACACGATCTGGCCAAACGTCAGAATGATTCGCCACGCGCGCCCGTCAAAACGCGGAGCGGTAGGTTTGCCATTTTCGAATCCGGTCCACTTGCGCGCAATGAGATCGATGAACGCAGTCGCGTAAGCGCTCTGCAGTACGTACGGCCAAGTCCGAGTGGATTCCGTGGCCGCAGCGACCGCATGCTCGTCAGCTTCGAATGCGTTGGCGAGCAATTCCGGTATCGCCACGGGTCCGACTTTCGGTATGACATCGCTTATCGCCGCACACAGTTCGTGTAGTTGTGACCCCTTCGGGCGCGCGCGAAGCCATTCGCCGCAATACTGCGCCAAGCTTTCTTCGCCGACCCCCAACACGCGCAATCGTCGAATCAGCGCAAGCGGATCCGCGGGGACGTCCGGAGTATTGCCGAAGCTCGCACGGTGAAGAGGAGCTGCCATCGCTTGAATAGCCAATGCGCGGCAGAAGCAAGACGAACTTCTCAGCAACGCTCGAGCCACGCTGTCGATATCGAAACGGTCAGAGAAGCTGAGGCGTGACGTCAGCGCGTGAATCATTGTTGGGTCGCGGATTGAGTCAGCGAGCAACACTGAGCGGCTGGGCGCCATATGCGCCAACAGCGCGACAAGCCAAATTCTCCCCCACGACGGTCTCTCGATTCGGAAGACGCGGTCGCCCATAAGCCATGCATGAAAGGCCGCTGAAATGCGTTGGCGAGTAACCTCCGGAGCGAAGATCCCGTCGACGACTGCAGCTTCGCGGGCATTGAGTGGAGGATGGTGCGTCGCCTTCAGGTGTGCGCAGAGCACGTCCACAAAGGAGTCCTCGTCGATGTTGCTACGCGATCGAATCCAGCGAGAGACCCCACCAATCGTCAGTGGCAACCCTCGCGCCACGACCACGGTATGAAATTGCAAGCCGTCGGCAGTCGCTCTCGGCGCTCTGGCGCGATATGATGGCCGTCATGCGTCTGAGAACGCTTGGCGCCTTTGCCCTCGCCGTCTTGCCGCTCACGGCCATCGCGAAGTCGGCGCCAAAGCCGGAAGCCTCGCTCGGTCGGATTGAGTTCCCGGTTACAGGCTCAGAGGAGTCCCGCCGCCACTTCTTGCGTGGCATGTTGGCGATGCACTCATTCTGGTACGAAGAGGCGCGAGACGAGTTTCGAGCGGCCACGGCCACCTCCCCGACGTTCGCGATGGGCTATTGGGGCGAGGCCCTCACGCACTACCATCCCGTTTGGGGTGGCGAAGATCTCGCGGCGTCGCGAGCTGTAATGGCGAAGTTACCGACGGAAGCCAAGCTGACAGAGCGCGAGCAGGGCTTCATCGAAGCAGCACGTCTCCTCTTTGGAGAAGGAGACCGCCAGTACCGGTGGACAGCGTATGCGACGGCCCTCCGCAATCTGCACAAACGATATCCCGCCGATGACGAGGCGGCCGTGCTGTACGCCGTCGCTTTACTCGGGGAAGTCACGAACGAGCTATATGACGAGGGGGGGAAGCCTGGCTTTCGCCGCTATGCCGAGGCCGGCGCCATTGCGCTTGACGTGCTCGCACACAACCCCGATCACCCAGGCGCCGCTCACTACGTGATTCATGCATTCGACGACACCGAGCACGCGATACTTGCGTTGCCGGCAGCTCGACGTTACGGAAAAATTGCTCCTGAGGCGAGCCATGCTCTCCACATGCCGTCCCACACTTTCGTGCAACTTGGTATGTGGCCCGAGGCGGAGCAGGCGAACGACGCTTCTTGGGCCGCGTCCGACGCGTGGGTCCGTCGCAAGAAAATCGACCCGAGCTATCACGACCACCATACGCTTGCGTGGCTCGAAGCGGTGTCGCTCGAACAGGGAAAGCGGCGCAAGGCGTACGAAGTAGTGCAGCGGGCGTTGGCAGACGTGAAGGCAGTGCGAGATGAGCCAGCGTGGATGCGAGTGATCTATCTGCACATCGCGACGGACTATCTAATCGAGTCCGACGATTGGTCCCGTCTGGACGAGTTGATCGCTCCTCTTGCGACGCGAGAGCCGTCGGCGGTCGACATCGGATCATCCACGACGCAACCGCCGCCGCCGACGTGTCATCCAGCGGCGGCGCGCAATGCTAAAGCGCAGCAAATCGAAACGGCAACTCTGACATGGCTGAAAGGCGTCGCGGCACTGGCGCGTAAAGATGCAGCCAGCGCAAATCGATTCGCCGATGCATTGGCCAAGGTCGCAGCGACGATGGAGAAGCACGACCGCGATGGATGGCGCGGGGGCGAACTGGAGCTGCGAGGACGGGCGGCGGCGCTGCGCGGCGACGAGAAAGCTGGGATAGCGCAACTGCGCGCGGCGATCGCGCTTGAAGAGCGCACGCCTCCCACAGACCCAGTCCAAGGGGTGACAGCGCGCGAACGACTCGGCGATATTTTGCTGGCGGGCGGCCACGCGAAGGAGGCGCTTGAAGAATACCGTCGCGCACTCGAAATGCATCCGCGACGAGGGCGCGCGCTTTGGCGTGCCGCGCAAGCAGCGACTGCGGCGAATGATTCATCGGCTTCAGCTTATTGGTCCGAGCTTGGAGTAGTCTGGCAGCACGCCGACGCTGATCAGCCTGGGCTAGACGAACTGCATCGCGCGCTTGCCAGCAAACCGTAAATCGACGTGCGAATTGATCTGCGTCGCGAACACGAAGTTTCCCGAGGATCAGCGATGCGCGAAGGATGGCTCGCAAACCGTGTGTCGTCCGATCAACGACGGGGTCGGTCTCTAGAGCTTCTGGGTTTGTTGGCGATGGTCGCCTGCAGGCACACGACAGCCGTTCGACGCGAAGGCGTCGATGCACAGCCACGAGTCGTTGCGAAAGTTGGCGATCTGGTCGACGCGGTTGCGATCGACGCGGGTGGCGCTCCTACGGTCGGCGGCAGTAGCGGTGAGGACGCATTCGTGAGTCGCCTGGGCGTCGACGGTCGATTGAGTTGGCAGTGGCGGTCAACGGGCGGCGGCGGAGCCAGGGTCGAGGCGTTGGTCATTGACGGAGACGACATCGTCGCGGTGGGCAATTTTCGCGAGAAAATCACCCTGGCCAAGACGAAGGAGCTGACGAGCGCAGGCGAGGGCGACTGTTTCTTAGCCAGGATCGACGGCCGAGATGGGCGCGTTGTTTCTGGCGTGCAGATTGGAGGAGCGGGCGACGATCTCTGTCGATCGATCACGCGCTCGGGTTCGGGCTTTCTGGTCGCTGGTTCGTTCGCAGCGAACGTCACTCTTGGCGCGAACGTCTTCGCGAGCCACGGCTCGCACGATATCTTCGTGGCGAAGACAACGCGCGATTTCGCAACGGTCTGGGCTCGACAGTTCGGGGGCCGCGGCAACGACATTGCGCGGGGCATCAGGGCAAATGGACGAGGGGAGTCTGTTCTCGTCGGGCAGTTCTCCGGCGAAATCAAACCGAGCGAGGGAAGCGTCGACTTCGGCGGAGGCACGCTTGTTAGCGCGGGTGACTTCGACGCAGTTGTGGTCAAGCTCGACGCTGACGGCCGCCACCAGTGGTCGCGCCGTTTGGGCGGGCCTGGATTCGATATTGCGAAATCGGCTGCGTTTGGCCGGGAGGGTGCGGTCTATGTCGTCGGTAGCTTCCAGGGCGAAGTTCCGCTCGACACGGGAGTCCCGATGATCACCCTCGGTCACCTCGAGGGTTTCACTGCACGGTTCTCCGCGGCGGGCGAGGAACAGTGGATTCGCCGAGCTCCGACGGTGATTTCGTTTCACGCGGTCGACGTCGATCAACTTGGACGCGCGGTTGTGATAGGTCACTTCGAAAGGACGGCGGAGATTGGCAATTGCCGAGCTGCCAGTGTGGGCGGCAGTGACGTCGTGATGGCGCTCATCGCCTCAGACGGCGGCTGCGTCGAGGCCTGGCGGATGGGAACGAATAGCGACGACTACGGGTACGCGGTCGCCGCTCGAGGCGGTGAGTTGGTCGGAGGCGGACAGCTTGGTAGTAGCGACGACAAGGGGGCTGGATTCGTCGCGGTCACAAATCTCCGATGAACGCGGGGCTCGATGCTCGCAATGCGATCCCGAGCTATGGATGATCGTGCGCGTCGCCCGCCACGCCTGAGGACGCGCGCTACATCCGCTCGGGCACCTCGATGCCGAGCAGCGCGAGCCCGCGCGCGAGCGTGCGGCCGGTCAGCTCGACGAGCGCGAGGCGCGACGCGCGCACGTCGGCGGGAACGTCGCTGCGGAGCACCGGACAGGCGTCCCAGAAGGCCGTGAAGGCGAGCGCGAGCGCATACAGGTAATGGGCGAGGCGGTGCGGCTCGAGCGTCTCTTCGACGGACCTCACGGCGGCGCCGAATGACAGAAGCTCCATCGTCAACGATCGCTCGGCCACTTCCTGGACGCGGATCGCGCCCGGCGGCGACGAGGCGCCGGCCTTGCGCGCTATCGACTTGGTCCGCACGTACGCGTACTGCAGATAGCCGGCGCTGTTGCCTTCGAACGAGACCATGCGGTCGAGATCGAAGACGTAGTCCTTCACGCGGTCGTTCGACAGATCGGCGTATTTGATCGATCCCATCGCCAGGATGCGTGCGACCTCGGCACGCGACGCGGCGTCGAGCTCCGGCGACTTCTCGGCGACCGCCGCCGCGGCGCGGTCGACCGCCTCGTCCAGCAGATCGACCAGGCGCACCGTGTCGCCCGACCGGCTCCGGTACATGCGCTTATCGGTGCCGAGGACGGAGCCGAACGCGACGTGCTCGGCGCGGGCGGGCGGCGCGAGCCAACCGACCTCCTGCGCCACCGTGAAGACCATCGACAGATGCTGCGCTTGCGGCGCCCCGACGACGTAGAGGATGCGCGTCGCGTGCAGCTCCATGAGGCGGTAGCGAATGGCGGCCAGGTCGGTGCTCGCGTACCCGAATCCGCCGTCGCTCTTTTGCAGGATGAGCGGGAGCGGCTGCCCTTCCTTGTTCTTGAACCCCGCCGGGAAGACGCAGAGCGCGCCCTCGCTCCGCTTCGCGTAGCCGCTCTCGCTCGATTCGCGCGCCAGCGGAGCGAGGCGGTCGTTGTAGGAGCTCTCGCCGCACAGGTCCTCGCGCCGGAGCGTGATGCCGAGCCGCTCGTAGACGCTCTCGAAATACCGAACGGACAAATCCACCAGCACGCGCCAGCGCTCGAGGGTCGGCGCGTCACCGCCCTGGAGCGCGACGACGCGCTTGCGCGCGCGATCGGCGAATGCCGGATCCTCGTCGAACTTTCGGCGCGCGGCCTTATAGAACAGGCCGAGCTCGCCCATCGCCAACTCGCGCCCAGCCTGCTCGTCGCCGAGGTCGATGAGGTGCTCGATCAGCATGCCGAACGGCGTTCCCCAGTCGCCGATGTGGTTTTGCCGGATCACCGTGTGGCCGCGCCATTCGAGCAGGCGGGCCAGCGCGTCGCCGATGACGGTGCTGCGCAGGTGCCCGACGTGCATCTCTTTGGCGACGTTCGGGTGCGAGTAGTCGAGGACGATGCGCTCGGGCGTCGCCGCGACCGCGACGCCGAGTCGCTCGTCGCGCGCCGCGGCCATGGCAGCGTCTGCGAGCCATTCGTCCTTGAGCTTGACGTTCAAGAACCCCGGACCAGCCACCTCGACGGCGTCGACGAGGTCGCTGGCGGCGCCGGTGGGGATCGCGTCCGCGATGCGTTGGGCGATCGCGCGCGGCGCCTGCTTGAGCCGTCGGGCGAGGCTCATCGCCAGGTCCGCTTGCAGGTCGGCGTGTGCGGAGCGGCGCACCTGCGGATCCACGTCGGCGTAATCAGCCCCGAGGAGGCCCGTGACGGTTTTGTGGACGACGGCTGCGAGCGCGTCGGTCGGAATGAGGGTGCGTGCCACGCCCCCTTTCTAGCGCGACTCCGGCTTCAAGAACAGCACGCCGAGGGAGGAGCGTCAGGTTCAGCGAAGCCCGCCGCCGCTGCCACGGCACCGCCGTCGCCGTCACCCGCCCGGCGTTGTCGCCCGCTGCCGCCGAAGAGGGCTGGAAATCGCAGAAAAATGCGGAGCTTGGTGTCGGCACATTTGTGAGTTGATCGCCTCGACGGCGGCGCGGTTAATCGCGCGCCAATCAACGGAGCCGCGGCTACGCGGTGGTGCGGGACCTCGTGGGCCACGGGATTGGCCGCGCCATGCACGAGCCGCCATCGGTGCCGAACCACCGCCAGCCGGGACGAGGTCCCCGGCTGCGGCCCGGAGTGGTGCTGGCGATCGAGCCGATCCTGAACACAGGCAGCGCCGAAGTCGTCGTCCACCTACTCTTCCGATAGGGGTCCCGTTGTGCTGTAAGGTTTGCATTCGTTGTGGCGATGAATCAGAGGGTTCGGTGTTTAGAATTGGTAACATGTTTGATTCACTCCGCGCCGATATGAAAGCCCACCTGCAACAGACGCACGGCTCTCCGCGCGCGCGTCTAGTCATAGACTCCGCGCCACGCACTGCCCCTACGGCTTCTCCGCTTCCCGGATGGCCACGACAGGGATAGTGATCGAGCTGGGAAGCGCCCCACCGGTAAAAACCCGGTTGACGGAGCCGCGATGGTAGGAATCGTCGTACGCACGCTCCCAAACAGGATTGGCCCCTCCGCCCTGGGCGGGCGAGATCTCGACTCGCATCCGATGCCCCGCCGCGATACGTCCAGTCGCTGCCATCATCTCCACCTCGACCTTGACGACATCTCCCTCGAGAAGTGGCCTGGCATCGTCACGCCGATGCGTGTGCCACGGACGCTCAGCGGTGGAACGCTCGGGGTCGAGCGCCCGGTGCGAAACCTTGAGACACCCCCAGGTCAGTGGAGCGCCCGGCTCGGGATCATGAGTCTGGTACGGGACCTCTTTGTCGCCATTCATGACACGGAGTACGACGTAGAGGTCGGCGTCGTTAGACGTCGAAGAGACCCACAGGGTGGCGCGGAAGTGCCCTGCCAACTCGATGTCCTCCTCGAGGGGCGCCGACTCGAACACCGCCATCGGCAGCTCCGGTGCCGAAGCCCGGACGTCGGCGGAGTATTCGACGGCTTGGATTCGACCCGGTGGCCGGGATCTGATGCTTCCCTGATTGCGCGCCTCACCGGCGTCGAGGAAAAGTCTCCTGTACTCCGTACCCGGGACAGGCCACGTCGGTTCGTTGCGCCATTTGTATCGGCCGCCGCCGGTACGCATGACGATACGCACTCGCGGCGGTTCCTCTGCATTCTCCTTCCCCTTGAGGTATCGATCGAAGAAAGCCTCCTGCTCTGGCAGGCATTCGTCGTAAACGTACGCCATGTAGTTGGCGTCGAGGACGAGCAAGTATTTTGACGGCGACGGCAGCTGGGCGAACGCTTCGAAACCGGCGCGCGCGTGAAGCATCATGGTCTGGCTGACGGCGGTGAGAACGGGCAGGTCGATGCTGGCAAAGTCGGCCGACATGAGCCCCTCGCCCCGGTAATATTCGTCGTCCCAGGGATGGTCGACCATACCGCCGATGAAATCCACGGTTTCGGCTTCCGGGGTCTTCGCCTTGCCCACCATGTTTTCCCACCACCACCGGCGGTACCCACCCACGAAGATGCCGCCCGGATAGGCCAGGTCACGATAGGCGTCGGAGTCCGAGGCCAGCGGGGCGATCGCCTTGAGCGCCGGCGGGTGGAGGGCAGCGACGTTCCATTGAGTGGTCGCGTTGTACGAGGCACCCAAGAGCCCAACCTTGCCACTGCTCCACGGCTGGCCGGCAGCCCACTGAATGGCGTCGTAATAGTCTTGCGATTCTTGCTTTGAAAACGGATCCACCTTCCCCGGCGTATTCCCCACCCCGCGGGCGTCCACTCGGACCAGCACGTATCCTCGTGGTACCCAAGTGCTGGCGTTCGCGCTCACCGCACTCTCCGAGTACCGGAGCAGCGCGGAAACGCCCTCGACATCCTCCTTGGCGACTTTGGCCCCGAACCACGCGGCCTCTCGCGCCTCACTCGCGTCGTAATCATCCTTGTTGAAGATCGATCCCGTCACGAACGCCCTACCATAGACGCCCAGCCGCATGAGGACCGGATAAGAGCCGGCGTCGATGGGCAGGAACACGTCCGCGAGGAGATAGCTTCCGTCACGGGTGGGAATGCGCTCATTCCTGAGAACCTTGATCCCGGCAAGAGCTCGCCGGAGATGATTGCCTGCCTCGGCGACTCCGCGAAAACGACGCCCCAGCTCACTGAACACCGCCTGAACGGCGCGTTCCTTCGCAAAAGACTCCGTATCGCAATCGAACGAAATGGCTCGTGCATGTTTGCTGACAAGGTCGTGGACGGTCTCGTCGATCACCACGCCCTTGCGAAGGTCGCACTCCCGGGCGAAGCTCTGCACGAAACGCGCACGATTGATCGTGGTGGGATTGAGGAGATCCCGATCGTCCGCCGCGTCGCCGTTTCGGAGGTTCGCCAACGTGAGGTGCGGCGCCGCGTTCGCGCTTCCGAGGACCAGGCTGCCGATGGAGAACGTCACCGTCTGCCCGGCGCGATAAGAGAATTGACCCTTCTTATCGGTGGTGCCCTCGTGTGACTGCGTCCGATAGTGAAGGCCCACGAACGGACCTTCACGGAAGTCGCCGGTCAGCAATTCGCTGGATGTTGCCGATTGTGCTGCACTCATTTGTTCTCTCCCCAAAAAGTCTTCCGTGGCTGGCCACGCACGGCGATTCCTCAGAGCACGGCGATTCCTCAGAGCTCGCCGATAACCTCGACGACGTGGAACGGGTCGGGCGGCGCGCTGAAAAGCGGCGCGAGCAGGCCGGTGAACTTGGTGAATCCATCGGACTGCACGAACAGCTCGGTGTGGTGCTCCACCGACTGCCACTTCACGAGGAGCAGGAACGTACCTTTCCGGTCGACGGCGCGTGATAGCTTCACGTCAAGACAGCCGTCGGCCTTCTTGAGGATTTGCAGATTCGATCGGAACAAAGACTCGAACTCGTCTTCCTTGCCCTGACCGACGGTGAGCTGCGCGATTTCCCAGACTGCCATGTTTCCCTCTGCGGTTTGAAATCCGCGTAATTTGCGCTGAACGTTCAGCCGTAATCCAAGGCTACGGAATCAAGACTTCAGTGGAAGCGTCATCGGCACGCTGTGCTTCACTTGATGCCGCGTGAAAACCCAGCGACCTCCGATCCTGCGGAGATGCGAGTCGTAGTGGCCGATCATGATGGGTGTCAGCGTGCCTTGCATCAGGCCCGCTCCGCTGGGCCAGCCGTCTTCGGGTCGAGATTTGCCGACGGCCTGCACTGCCAGAAACTGCGCGCGCAGCCTCGCCTCGTCCCCTGCGATGTCGACGATGTGGTCGGTCGTCAGGTACTGCATGCTATGTCCGGGAGGCAACTCGCCGGTCTTCATCGCCGCACGCAGCGCTTCGTGACCAACCATCTCGAGAGCATGCGTGACGTACTCTTCCTTGCCGCGTCGACTGAGCACTTCGAACCTTCCCGCTGGAGCGAACAACGCCGCAAGAGCGTCCCCATCACGGTCCTCGATTGCCCGCACATACCGCGCAAGAACATCGATAATCTCAACCCGCTCGTCCATGAAGAGTCCTCCTTTCGATACGGAAAAAGGCGAATCAGGCACGTGCCTGGATGACACGAATCGGTTTGCTAGCGGCGAACGCCGCGATGTCCTCGACCGCTTGTTCGTAGAAGGTCTTGTACATCCCCTGAGTCACGTAGCCGATGTGTGGGGTGGCGAGGACGTTATCCAATGTCCGGAGTGGATGCCCCGTCGGCAGTGGCTCGATGTCGAACACGTCGAGCGCCGCACCAGCGATCTTCCGCTCCCGAAGGACATGGATCAATGCGTCTTCGTCGACGATGGGGCCGCGAGAGGTGTTGACCAGAAGGGCGGAAGGCTTCATCGAAGCGAGCTCTCTCGCGCCGACCAGTCCGCGAGTGCGTTTGCTGAGAATGACGTGGATCGACAACACGTCGGACCTGGTAAAGAGCTCCTCTTTGGACACCGCGGTCACGCCGTGCTTCGCCGCCTTCTCCGGAGTCAAATTCTCGCTCCAGGCGATCGTCTCCATGTTGAAGGCCTGGCCCACCCTGGCCACCCTCGACCCGCTATTGCCGAGCCCGAGCAGACCGAGCGTCTTGCCCTCCAAGTCGGAGCCGACACTCATCTGCCATCCGCCGTCGCGTACGAGCTGCGTTTCGGCAGGTATGTTCCTCAGTGATGCGAGGATCAGTCCCCAGGTGAGCTCCGGCGTGGAGGAGATAAAGGGATAGTCCGTACCGCAGACAGTAATGCCGAGCTCGGCGGCTACCGGGACATCGATGGCGGCGTTCGCCGGCCCCGTGGTGATGAGCAGCTTCAGCCGTTTGAGCTGGCGAAGCACTTCGGCGGGGAATCGCGTGCGCTCCCGCATGGCCACCACTACCTCAAACTCTGCCAGTTTTTCGACAACCGTTTCCGCATCGGGAAACGCGTCCTGGAACACTACGACCTGAGCCTTCAGGGAGTCCCAGTCCGCGAATTGCCTCGCCACGTTCTGGTAATCGTCGAGTACCGCGACAGTCAGTTTATCCATTTGAGTTACCCCCACAGCTCAGCGGCCGGTGAAACGGCGGTCGTAGCCCTGCCATTGCTGCTCGTAGTCCGGATCGAGCCGACCAGACGTGAGAGCCTGCGCCGTGTACTTGATCGGGTTGAAGGTCTCGTACACGCACAGAAGGCCCAGGTCGACGCGCTGCGGCACCAGATCGGCTTCGCTCGTAAAGCGGTCTTGCGCCGGAGTCTGTCCGTGCGGCGTCATCATGTTCTGGACAGTGACGGAGCCCGGTTTTCCGAAGAGTGCCCCCTCCATCGGCGAAGGCTTTATGACGCCATAGAGCTCGGTGCTGATATTGCGGTGGAAGTATTGCGGCCGGTAGCTGCGCTCTGCCACGAACCACCACCAGGAAGGCGCCATGAAGTCGATGTTGGGGACGCCGATCGTGTCGGTCGGCGAGGTGAGGATTACATAGGCAGAAGGGTCCGTATGGTCGTAGGTGAGCGTGCCGACCGTCTGGAAACGGTACAGGTCGTATACATAGGGGACGTGGTTGCCATGCCACGCGACAACGTCCAGCGGGGAGTGGTCGTACTCGGCGCTCCAGAGCTCTCCACAGAATTTGACAACGACCTCGACGCGGCTTTCCGTGTCCTCGTAGGCGGCGACAGGCGCACGGAAGTCCTTCGGGTCGGCCATGCCGTTGGCACCGAGTGGGCCGAGCTCGGGGATGACCATGGGGCGTCCGAAGTTCTCCGCCACGTAGCCTGTCGCCGTGTCGTCCAGCAGCTCCACCCGGAACCGGACGCCGCGCGGGACCAGCGCGATCTCACCCGGCTTGGCGCGGAGTAACCCGAATTCGGTTCGCAGCAGCAGGGCGCCTTGGACGGGAGTGATGAGCATCTCGGCGTCGGAGTTGCTGAACACCTTGTCCTTCATTGATGCGTTGGCGGCGTAGAGATGAAACGCCGCTCCCCTGCGCTGGGCGGGATCGCCGGTACCACCGAGAGTCCAGATGCCCGTGATGAAGTCGGTGCCGCGAGGAGGATCCGGCAGGGGAGCCCACCGACAGCGGTTCATCTCGAACCGCGTGTCGGTCAAACCCACGAACGTTCCGCCGCCAACACGGTGGAACGCAGGGTGCTGCACGGATGGCCGAATACGGTACATCCAGGAATGCCGGTTGAGCAGGCGCGGCTCGGTGAAAGCGGAACCGGTGATTTGTTCGGTGTACAGGCCAAAGGGTGGCCGTTGCGGCGAATGAATCGACGGCAATGCTCCAGGAATCGCCTCACTGGAATGGAGGTTGCCGAAGCCATGCGAATACACAAGTGACTCGGCGGTCGTACGCGCCGGCTCTCTTTGGCTGTCTTCTGATAGAGAGGTAACCATCGCATTCTCCTTTGCGACATGACTTCTGTCGGCCACCGCAATTGGCGTCGTCCTACAGGCTCCCCCGCTCGGCGCGCCTTGGCGGGAAGAACATCCTGACAACTGTCAAGTTACGTACGCTCTGACATTTGTCAAGTATCGGCTAAGATGAAAACGGAGATCGGTTCGCCACCGACTTCGAGGTCACGAACGGAAGATCGAGGATAGAGGAGGGACACCTGTGGCTCAGCGGACTCTTAGAGGAAGGCGAGCAGTCGCAAGTCGAGAAGATGCCCCCGTTACAGACGAAGCAGACGTACTCCGCCGCGGACTGGAAGCCTTCGCCGAGCTCGGGTACGAAGCGACCACGGTTCGCGAGCTGGCCAAACGCCTGGGCGTAAGCCACAACTACATCAACGACCGGTACGAGTCGAAGCTCGGCTTCTGGACAGCCGTGATCGACTCAGCCGCGAGGCCACTCTTCGAAGAGCTCATGGTCGCCGACCGAGCCTCCTCAGACGAAGAGAGGCTGGTCATTGCCGTGACCGTCTTCTGTCGGGGCGCCGTCAAGAGTCCGGAGATCAATCGCATCGTCGCCGACGAGTCCGTTCGCGACTCGGATCGCCTGGCATACCTATTCGAGGAATACGTCAGCCCCTGGTGGTCCCAGCTGACTCCGGCCATAAAGAGGCTCATGAAGGCCGGAGTCATCCCACCGGTGCCCATGAACATGGTTTTCTTCGCCATCACGTGGCCGGCGCTGGCCCTCACTCAAAAAGCCATGGCCCACCGCCTCCGCCGTGACGCCGACAAGGAGACGAGCACTTCCGACCAGCTCGCCGAGCTCGTCCTTACGGGCCTCCTGCCGATGCGAGGCAAACAATCCAGGTGAGACGTCGCAGACGCTAAGACGATGGGGTGTATTTTCATGGGCGCGTGCTCGTGGTTCGTGATGGAGCGGCGCAGGTTGGCGACGATAACGGATCAGTTTCCTGCGACGCCTCGGCTCAGTGTTTCGTCGCGGCCGGACCATGCGCGGCTGTGCTGGCCGATCCGCTCATCCGCGAATTCTCCGACGACATGTCAGCTTCGAGAGCGCACCAGTTTGGACCGCGTCGACCGACGTCTCAATCTGGATTCGAGCCGCTAAACCGGCATTGATGGCTGGTGCAGGGACTGCGACGCATAGGCCGGCTGCTCGGCCGAGTGGTGACCGCCTTCCGGCATGCGACCGCGCCCAGTGGCGGCAGCGCCGGTGTCGTTCGGGGCCTGCTCGCTGACCTTCTGCGAAGCAAGAAGGAACTGCTGGCCGAGAACGCAATGCTCCGACTGGAGTTGCCCCTGTCAAGCCGGACAGCCTAGCGAATTGAAGAAGCCTCAAATGTTGTTCGAACTGTTTCCATGATCTCTCGAATCTCTGATTCGACATCCCA
>JAQBQH010000072.1 GCA_028287105.1 Myxococcales bacterium | reverse complement strand
AGCTGCATGGCCAGGCCGGTGTCGCCGCGGAGCTGGATCTTGCCGCTGAAGTAGGCCTCGGGCGGCATCAGCTTGCGCGCCAGGATCGCCGCGTAGGTGCCGGCGTCGATCAAGATCGTGGCATCGGGCTCGCGCTTGCCGCCGTCGCTGCCGAACTTCACGTGCATCCACCAGTCGCGGCCGTTGTAGCCGGTGACCTCGAAGCGCACCTGCCCCTTGACCGCCGTCATGATCTGGCGCGACGCCGGATCGACGAACAGCGCGTCGAGGGCCGTCGCCTGCGGCGGCGCGAGATCGACGTTGGCGCCATCCTCCCCCGCCGCCAGCGCCCGCCAATCCTGCACCGTCTGCCACAACGTCACCACCGGCGCCGGCCCCGGCTCGCCGCCGCCCCGGACGCTCAAGCTCCCGCCCTTGACGTCGAGCGCCCACACGCCGCCGCCCTCGCCTTCGAGGTGCACCGCGACGGTGATGTCGGTGGCCGCGCGCTTGCCCGCGCCGAACTCGGAGGCGAACTCGCGCGGCAGCCAATCGGTGAAGAAGCCGGCGGGCGTGATGTCCCGCGGCGGACGATTCTTGCTCATCCCGACTCCCTATTGTCCGGGTTTCATTTCTTTGTCGCCGCCGAGGTCGACGACCCACTCGACGCGGATGTGCTGACGCACGCCGAGCTGCAGGGCCTGCTGCCCCTGGACCACACCTTCGTCCTGCGTCATCTGGTCCACCGTCGACGAGATCAGCCGCCCGCTGGCGACGTCGAAGCGATACTCCGCCGAGCTCTTGCCCGACAGCTTCTGCGACACGGTCCCGCCGGGCGAGCGCTTGCCCTCGAAGCGCCCCTCGCACAGGATGACCGCCACCCCCGCCGCCTTGCGCGCGTAGGTGTAGTCGTAGTGCACCTCGCCCTCGAAGCCCGACGACGACGGAATCGGCATCGTCGTCTTCCAGTTGGCGCCGACGTCGACGTGCTCCTCGGGGAACAGCTGCCCGCGCTGCGCGCCGTAGATGGCGTTGAGCACCTGCCGCGCCGTCAGCTCCGCCAGCGGCTTACGCAGCCCGGACAGGTTGATCGACACCACCTCGCCGCGCGCCTGCCGCTTGAACTGGATCTTGAGCTCGTCGAAGGCCAGCGCGGTGTCGTCGAGGACCGCCTGACTGGTGCCCGGCGACCCGTGCCCCTCGGCGTCGACGAGCCGCGCCGTCGTCAGCATGGCGCCGTCGGGCGAGACCGCCTCGGTCTTCTCCTCGGCGCCGAACGTGAAGATGAGCACCATCGGCTTGGACGCGCCCCGCTTGTCCCCCTGCGCGGCGGCCTGCTCCTGCTCGATGAGCAGCTTGACCTTGCTCTTGATTTCGTCGCCCGCCGTGGCCTTGAAGCGCAGCTGCTCGCCCTTGGGCGGCGGCGGGGGTGGCGGCGGGGGTGCGGCCGGAGGCGGCGCCTGCTTGTGTGCGCACGCCACCACGGTCAACAGCGCAGCAACGACCAGCCCCCGCCTCATGGCCCGACGGTAAACATTCCACTTTCCACTTTCAAGTTCTGTAGTACGGCCTCCGTGCTTCGGCGCCGTCGCGAGAGGAGCAAGCCGGAAGCGAGAACGGCGCCCGAGGAGCGAGCAGCGGAGCAATACTTTCCGTATTGCGAGCAGCGCACGGACGAGGCCGCCGTTCGCAGCGAACGGATCGCTCCTCGTAGTAGGCGACGAAGCGCGGAAGTCGTACTAGACTCCGCGGCCATGGGTTTTGCATGCGGAATCGTCGGTCTGCCGAATGTGGGCAAATCGACCCTCTTCAACGCGCTCTCGGCCACCCAGCAGGCCGAGGCCGCCAACTATCCTTTTTGCACCATCGAGCCGAACGTCGGTGTCGTCGGTGTGGCCGACCCGCGCGTCGACGCGCTCGTCAAGGTGGTCAAGCCGAAGAAGACCGTGCCGACGACGATGGAGTTCGTCGACATCGCCGGCCTCGTCCGCGGCGCCTCCAAGGGGGAGGGGCTCGGCAACCAGTTCCTCGCCAACATCCGCGAGGTCAACGCCATCGCCCACGTCGTTCGCTGCTTCGAGGACGAGAACATCGTCCACGTCGAGGGGCGCATCGACCCCGCCAACGACATCGCGACCATCGACACGGAGCTCGGCCTCAAGGACCTCGAGTCGGTCGACAAGCGCATGCAGCGCGCGCAAAAGGCCATGAAGGGCCCCGAGGCCAAGACCGAGAAGCCGATGTTCGAGCTCTGCTCGAAGCTGTTCAAGGCGCTCAACGACGGCATCCCCGTGCGCGCGGTGCCGCAGACCGACGAGGAGCGCATCCTCGTGCGCGAGCTGCAGCTGCTCACCTCGAAGAAGGTGATGTTCGTCGCCAACGTCTCGGAGAAGAACCTGGCGGCCGCGCAGGCGGGCAAGGACCCCTACGTCGAGGCGCTGCGCAAGGTCGCCGAAAAGGAAGGCGCGCCGGTCGTCGTCATCAGCGCCGCCGCGGAGGCCGAGATCTCGACGCTGCCGAAAGAAGAGCAGCCCGAGTTCCTCGCCTCGCTCGGCATGGACGAGCCCGGCCTCAACAAGGTCGTTCGCACCGGCTACGACCTCCTCGGCCTCATCACTTTCTTCACCGCCGGCGAGACCGAAGTCCGCGCCTGGACCATCATCAAGGGCACCAAGGCCCCCGGCGCGGCCGGCACCATCCACACCGACTTCGAGCGCGGCTTCATCAAGGCCGAGATCATCTGGTGGGAGGACCTGGTCAAGCTCGGCTCCGAGGCCGCCTGCCGCGCCGCCGCCAAGCTGCACGTCGAGGGCAAGGAATACGTCATGCGCGACGGCGACGTGGCCCACTTCCGCTTCAACGTGTGACGTGACCGAGCTGCTCGTCCCGGTAGCGTTCTTCGTCGCCGCCCTGAGCGGGCTGGTGATCCGCTTCGGGTTCACGCGCGAGCGGCGCATCAAGCGGACCCTGAAGGCAGTCAAGCCGACCGCCATCGCCAGCGCGCTCGACGGCCGCGCGGTCAAGATCGTCGGCGAGGTCGCCTACGCCGGGCGCTCGATCGCGTCGCCGCTGTCGGGGCGCCTCTGCGCCTTCTACTCGATCGTCGTCGAGGAATACCGGTCGAGCGGCAAGAGCGGCGCGTGGCACGAGATCCTGCGCGACGAAAAGGGCGTCGACTTCTTGGTGCGCGACGACAGCGGCATGGCGCTGGTGCGCATCGCCAGCGACGGGGCGGCGCTACCGGCGCTGGTCCAGGATCGCAAGGCGCGCACGTCGCCCATCCTCCACTCCGACTTCGATCTCGAGCGCTATCTCGGCGAGCGCGGCATCTCGGTCGAGGGTCGCTTCTTCCGCAAGAACCTGCGCGCCGCCGAGGGCATCCTCGAGGAGGGCGAGCGCGTGGCCGTCGGTGGGCTGGCGCGCTGGCTGCCCGACCCGAACGCCGGCGGCGGCGGCTATCGCGAGGCCGGCAAGCGCCTGGTGCTGCAGTCGTCCGAGGCGCTGCCGCTCTTCCTCAGCGACGACCCGAAAACGCTGTGACGATCCAGACCGGCGCCGCCACCACCAGGCGCGTCGGCGGCTCGCGATAGCTCGACTGCCCCTTGGAGTCGACGTCGCGACGCACTTTGCCGATCACGATCACCTCGTCGCCGACCTGGAGGAGCGTCTCGCGCATGGCGCGCTCGCCCTGCCGCGCCACGGCCCGCTCGTCGCCGCCGCCGACGATCAGCTCCACCTCGCTGCCGCGGACGTGGACGGTGCCGCCGGCGGCGAGCTGCAGATCGAAGTTCCCCGCCGCGGCCGCTCGCACCGACGACGGCTGGTTCGGATCGCCCATCGCCAGGCGCACGCTGTAGGCGACGGCGGCCCGTCCGGTGTAGGGCGCCTCGACGGTGCCGGCGCCCGGTGCGATGGCCCCCACCAGCTTGACCAAGGCCCCCTCGCGCAGGTCGAAGACGGTCGATACCGGCAACGAGCGCAGATGGCGCTCGAGCGTCCCCTGTCTCATGCGGCTCCACGCCCAGAACGACGTGCTCACGAGAAGTGCCGCTGCCCACAAGCCTTCGATCATCGACAAGGTTATGCTAGCAGGCGATGGCTCATCGCGGGCGCTTCGCCCCCTCCCCGACGGGAGATCTCCACCTCGGCGGCGCCCGCACGGCGCTGGCGGCCTGGCTGCACGCGCGCGCGGCGGGCGGTACGTATCTCGTGCGCGTCGAAGATCTCGACGGGCCGCGGGTCATTCCCGGCGCCGAAGCGCGCATCCTCGAGGACCTGGCCTGGCTCGGGCTCGACGCCGACGAGGGGCCCGACGTGGGCGGCCCGCACGCGCCCTACCAGCAGTCGCGCCGCCTGCTCTCCTACGACCGCGCCGTCGAGCGGCTGCTCGCCGGCGGCCGCGCCTTCCGCTGCTGGTGCTCGCGTGCCGAGGTGGCCCGCGCCGCCGCCGCTCCGCACGGCCCCGCCGAC
>JAQBQH010000017.1 GCA_028287105.1 Myxococcales bacterium | reverse complement strand
GCTGGATGCGTGAGCAGCCGCGACACGAGGCGGAGCTGGTCACCATGTTCCTCGCGGCGGGCCGCGGCCTGGAGGCGGTGCACCTCGCCGGGCTGGTCCATCGCGACTTCAAGCCGGACAACGTCCTCGTGGGTCGCGACGGGCGCCCGCGCGTGTCCGACTTTGGCCTCGTGAGCGCCCGCGCGGCCGTCGTGGCGCACCTCACCGGGGAGACGACCCGGACGGCACCGGCGGGCACGCCGGCCTACATGGCGCCCGATCAGGTGGCCGGACTGGCCAGCGATGCGCGCTCGGACCAGTTCTCCTTCTGCGTCACCTTGTACGAGGCCCTCTGTGGCGAGCGACCGTTCGCCACCGGCGCGCCGCAGCAGCAGCGCTGCGCGCCCGCGCGCCCGCCCCGCGACTGGCGCGGGTCGCCCCGCCTGTTCGCCATCGTCGCGCGCGGTCTGGCGAACCGACCGGAGGATCGCTGGCCGTCGATGACCGCGCTGCTGGCGGCGCTCGGACAGGACCGGGCGGCACGCCGCCGCCGCATCCTGGCCGCCACCGTCGTTGGCATCGTCGCCGCCCTGCTGCTGGTGGGGGGGCTCGCCGCCCGACGAAGCGCCGCGCGGCGCGTGCATGACGCCGCGGCACTGGGGCAGCAGGTGCAGCAGATCCGCGGCCGGATGCACGCCGCGCATCTCCTGCCGCTGCACGACACCAAGCTCGAGCGCGATCGCGTGCGTGCCCAGATGAAGGCCATCCAGGAGCAGATGCGCCAACTGGGCGACGAAGGCCGCGGCCCGGGCGAGCTCGCGCTGGGCGTGGGCTACTTCGCGCTCGGAGAACGGGCCGAGGCGCGCAAGCATCTCGAGGCTGCGTGGGCCGCGGGCGAGCGCACCCCGGATCTGGCCTACGACCTCGGCCTGGTGCTCGGCGACCTCTACCGACGGCAGCGGCAGAACCCGCCGCCGTTCCGCACCGAGGAGGAGCGCCAGGCCCACGAGCGCGAGATCAACCACACGCTCCGCGATCCCGCCTTCGCCTATCTGCGCCAGGCCGAGGGCGCCGCCGACACCTCCCCGGCCTATGTCGCCGCGCTGGTCGCGCGCTGGGAGCGGCGCTTCGACGATGCACTCCGCAATGCGGATGCCGCGTTCGCCGAGGCACCGTCACTCTATGAGGCCGCGATCCTCGGCGGCGAGATTCAGTCGGAGCGCGCGGCAACGGCCTTCAACGCCGGCGATCAGGTTCATGGCGCTGCCCTGTTTGCCGATGCCGAGGCGCGCTTCCAGCGGGCGATCGACATCGGTCGCAGCGACCCCAGCAACTACATGCTCTACGGCGACTGGCTGATGGACTTTGCCTACTACCGGGAGCGCCTCGGCCAGGCCGGCGGGCCGGCACTCGAGCACGCCATCGCGCTCTGCCGTCAGGGGCAGCAGGCGGACTCCGAGGCGGTCTGGCCCGACGAGCTGGCGGCCAACGTCGGCTGGCTGCTCGCCGATAACGCCTTCATCCACCAGCGCGATCCACGGCCGTACGTGCAGATCGCCATCGCCGCCGCCGAGCGCGCGACCGCACGCGATCCGCAATCGGCGCGCGGCTACGCGAACCTTGGCGGGGCGTGGCTGAGCCGCGCGACCGATTGGGACCTGGTGCACGGCGAAGATGCGAGCGTGTCCTTCCGCAAGGCGATGGACGCCTTCGCGGCGGCGCGGGAGCGCCGCAGGTTCGTCGACGACGAGATCAACTTCGGGCTGGCGACCGCAGGCCTGGCGGCCTGGCGCAGCGCACATGGCGAAGACGCCGACGAGCTCCTCGAGTCGGCGCTGGCGGCGTTCGATCGGGGGCACAAGCTCCGGCCCGATCTGCACTTCTCCGACAGTTGCGCCTGCGACGCGCTCATCGCCCATGGACGCGATCGGTTCGAGCGCGGCCAGGCGACGCAGGTGCTCCTCGAGCGGGCGGATCGATATTGCACCTCGGCGCGCACGGGCGATCCGGGGATGCCCGAGCCCTTCGACGTAAGCGCGCGCCTCGACGGCCTGCGCGCCCAGGCCGCCTGGCACGCAGGCGCGGATCCGCTGCCCGCGTGGGAGAGCGCCCTGCAGCACGAAGAGACGGCGATCCGATTGAACCCCAAGCGGGCGCTCTCGCACACCGCCCTGGCGGAGCTGACCACCGGTCGCGCCGAGTATCTCGTGGCCCGCGGACGCGATGCCCGCCGCGACCTCGAACGCGCACAAGCGGCGGCCGCCGAGGTCGTCCGGCTCGCACCGATCTGGTCCGACGGGTACCGCGCGCGCGCGTTCGTCGAGCTGGTACGCGCGCGCGCCGCCTTCGCCCACGGCGATCCGACCGCCGCCATCGCCGCCGGATTGGACGCGGCCGAGCACGCCCTCCGCATCAAGAGCGACGATGGCTCGTCGCTCTTGCGCGCGGCCGAGCTGCGCTGGCTCGAAGCCCGCACTCGTGCGCGTCGGGGGCTGCCGCACGCGGCCGCGCTGGCCGAAGGACGAACGCTCGTCGGGCGCAGGTTGGCCCTCGACCCGCGAGCGGCCTCCGCCCTGACGATTCGCGCCGCGCTCGAGCGGCTCGCCCGGGATGCTGCCCAGGCCGTACAGTGACCCCGTGAAGCGCACCGATTCGACCACGACCCAGTCGCTCGACCCCTCGGGCTCGAGTCACGACAGCCGGATCGGGCTCCTGCTCGTCGCCGGCGACGGCGGGCTGACCACCTATCCGCTGTTGCGCGACGAGCTCCTGATCGGACGCGCCCCCGAGTGCGACATCGCCATCGACCACACCACGCTGTCGCGGCGCCACGCCCGGCTGCGCCTGGGCCCGCCGATCACGCTCGAAGACCTCGGCTCGAAGAACGGCACACGCGCCGGGGCTGGGCTGCTGACGCCTGGCGTGGCAGCGCCGCTCGCCATGGGAGAGACCTTTCATATCGGCCGCTTCTCCTTCGTCGTGGTGCGGGCCGGGCGCTCGCGCGACCTCTCGGGCCGAAGCAACTCGGCCGAAGCGCTGCGCGTGCTCGATCCGACGGTCGACGGCGCCAGCGCGCTGGTGCGCGACATCGCGCAGAGCGGGCTCAGCGCGCTCATCCTCGGCGAGACGGGCGTGGGCAAGGAGCTCTTGGCCCAGACCCTTCATCATCACTCCGGTCGTAAGGGGCGCCTGGTCACGATCAACTGCGCGGCCATCGCCCCGGCCTTGATCGAGAGCGAGCTGTTCGGCCACGAAAAGGGCGCCTTCACCGGCGCCCTGCATGGGCGCCCCGGCCTGCTCGAAGCCGCCGAGGATGGGACCGTGTTCCTCGACGAGGTGGGCGAGCTGCCGTCGCAGGCGCAGGCGAAGCTCCTGCGCGCGATCGAGTCGCGCGAGGTCACCCGGGTCGGTGGCGTGCGACCGATCACGCTCCAGGTGCGCTTCGTCTCCGCGACCAACCGCGACCTGGCCCAGGCGATGTCCGAAAGCCGGTTTCGCAGCGATCTCTTCTTCCGCCTCGACGGGGTGACGCTCTTCATTCCCCCGCTGCGCGAGCGCAGCGAGCAGATCGAGACGCTGGCCGTGCGCTTCATCGAGGAGGCGAGGGCCCGGCGCGGGCTGACCGGGCTGCCGCGGCTGGCGCCGGGCCTGCTCGATCACCTCAAGCGCTACGCGTGGCCGGGCAACGTGCGCGAGCTGAAGGCGGTCACCGAGCGCGCCGTGCTGCTGGCGCGCGGCGGCGAGATTGGATCGCGGCACGTGGTGCTCGCCGCGGTCAGCGACGGTGCCGATGGAGCGCGGGCCACCGCGCTGCCCGCGGCCACCCGGGCCGGCACATCGGCGCCCCCGGCCTGGACCCCCCAGGAGGCGGAGGATCGACAGCGCATCCTCGACGCGCTCGAGGCCTGCTCGGGCAACCAGACGCGCGCCGCCAAGCACCTCGGCATCTCGCGGGCGACGCTGGTCAATCGGCTCACGCTCTATCGCATCCCGCGCCCGCGCAAGTAGCCAAACCAGACGTCGTCACCATCGCCACCAGCGTAAGGCATTCTCTATCAGCGCTAGCGCTGCTTGCTCCAGGACAGTCAACGCGGCGCCTGCGGTCCCAGGCTCGCAAGCCGTTACCCGATGCTTCCGTGGCTGATCAGTCGACAAGTCGACTGATCACTCTGCCTGGTCAATTTGTCGCGCGCGCCGGCGCCGCGCGCGAATCGCATGTGGATTCGCGGGTCCTCCCGGTGGCAGCGCACTTGCACACAGGCAGCGCCACGGAGGGACATCCCATGATCCACGCACGTGTTCGTACGATCGTTCTCGTCTCAGCAGCTCTTCTCTCGCCGCTTGGGTGCGGCGTTGGCACCGACGGCACCGACCCTGGCGTGATCGCCGAGGCGCTCACGGGCCCCACGGTCGTCGCCAACATGTCCCCCGCCGGGCTCGTCGAGTCGACGGGGAACCTGTACTGGACGGAGAACCGCAGCACCATCTTCCCGCGCTCCTACAACGCCCAGGTCTATCGCGCCGCCAAGACCAACACGCCCGGGCAGGAAGTCGTCCTGTATCAGGAGAGCTCGAGCGCGCCGTTCAACTTCAGCAACATCACGTTCGCCAACTACGGCGGCGTCTGGTACGGCTACTTCATCGCCAACTACCGCGTGGGCGGTGCATACATCAAGCGCGTGCCGCTCGACGGCAGCTCCGGCGCCGTCGTCCTCGGCAGCGGCAATACGCTCGCTAGCGTCAGCTCACCGCTACTCTGCGACGGCACATACCTCTACTTCTACGGCGCCGGCGGGATGTACGCCGAGACGCTCGACGGCAGCCGCGTTTACGATCTCGGGCCGGTCGGCGGCATCACGTCGTTCGGCTTCGACAGCCAGCACGTCTACTTCGCCGCGGGCACCACCGTGTACAGGGCGTACAAGCCGAACGTCACCACCTACTACTCTGCGATCGCGACGACCAGCAGCCCGGTGACGGCGCTGGCCGTCGCGCCCGGCGCGACTGGTGACGCGGCGACCGTCGTCTACTGGGGCGCGGGGGGCAGTGTCTCCCAGTATACGCAGTCGACCGGCGTCCAGGGCTTCGCCTCCCCCGGCGGGGCTGGCTTGGTGAATCCAGCGACGGTGACGTCGATGTCGTTCGACGGCACCAACGTCCTGTGGACCTGGAACGACAACACGAACTCGAACAACTGGGTCGTCTACAAGCTCTCGGCTTCGCTGTCGTTCGGCCACGGCACCCTCACCTACGTCGGCAACACCGGCGCGCGCTCGGTCATGGGTGACGCCTCGCGCATCTTCTACATCAACAACACCGCGCTCGAGCGCCTCAACTATTGACGACGGAAGCACCGAGCCCGCCGCTACATTAGTCGCTGCTCATTGTTCGAGTCCTGTTTCGTCGCGGGCTGAACAACGAATCGAGCGGCGGCTCGGCCGGAGGCCTCTTTGACGCTGCGAGGGGCATCGAAGCTGGGCGGCGTCAAAGCGGGCTGGTCGCGGACGGACCGTTCCAGGTGCTGCCGGTCCAGGCGTACCAGCCGCCGCTGCTCGCGTCCTGGCCCCAGATCGTCTGCGTCGACGTGACGTACGTGAGCTGCGCGGTGCCGGCGCCACCGGGAACGGCGCTACCGTTCTCCCTGACCTCGCCCGCCGCGCTCAGTGTCCACACGTTGCCCGGCGCGTCGGTGATGGACCCGCCGCTCGCCCGCGTCAGCACCACCTGACACGACTGAATCGGGCTCGTCGACGACGGACCGTTCCAGTTGGCGCCGTTCCACGAGTACCAGTTGCCGCTGTTGGCGTCCTGGCCCCAGATCGTCCCCGTCGACGCGACATACGTGAGCTGCGCCGTGCCGCTGCCGCCGGCGACGGCGCCGCCGTTTTCCATGACCTCGCCCGCCCCGCTCAGCGTCCACGCGTTGCCTGAGGCGTCGGTGATCGCGCCGCCGCTCGTCCTCGTCAGCACGACCTGGCACGAGCCACCGCCGCCACCACCGCCACCGCCGCCACCACCACCGCCACCACCGCCACCACCGCCGCCGGCCGCGATGGCCGCGGCGATCTGGTCGCCGAAGTGCGTGCGCACCCCGTTCTTCTGCAACAGATCGCCGTCGGTGTCGGCGGCGTGCCAATGCCACGCCGCGAATCCGCTGGTGTAGCCGTTTTGCAGCGCCCACGTGGTGACCGCGTAGATGACCTGGTCGCCATTGGCATCGATGCTGACGCCGTCGGTGGAGTTGCCGAACTCGGCGTTGATTACGGGCATCATTCCGTCGCCGCTCGTGATCTGCTGGACCGAGCGGATGCCGGTGCCGGTTCCCGCGGCGCCGATCAACTTGTCGTCGACAGAATTCTGATCGGGATTCCTGCCGTTCACCCAGCCGTAGAAGTGCAGGTCCCAGGCGACGCCGTGCAAGCCGCCATAGGCCGACGCGTTGAGCGCGGCCGGCCCCGTCTGTCCGGGGTTGCCGCCGCCGACACCCGCCTCGAAGAGGATCATGTTGCTCGCGCCCTGGTTGCGGATGGCTTGATAGGTCGCGATCTGCTGCCCCGTGATGTCGCCGCCCTGCGGTTCGTTCATCGACCCGAACCAGACGTAGGGATTGTTCTTGTAGGTCGCCGCCAGCGACGCGTACCAGTTGTTCTCGTCGGCGAGCTGCCCGCCGGAGTAGGCGTTGGCGAGCGGCCACGGATGATCCTCGATCTCGACGACGACCTTGTTCGCCGTCATCACGTCGATGAACGGTTGATAGAACGACGGCGAATGATGGCCCCCGTCGGCGAAGCGGATGAAATTGATTCCGGCAAAGAGCTGCAGCACCTGCGACGCGATCGACGGGTCGCCGACGTTGATGCCACGAGCGATGAACACGGCGCCGTTCGGGTCGATGATGCGCCCGCTCTCGACGTGAAACTGCCCCGTGCTGGCGTTGGGGACGCTTGCTGGGCTCCGGTCGTTCTGCGTGCCGGCCTTGCCACCGCAGCTCGCGGCCAACGCGGCCAATACGAGCAGAGTGAACCAATCTGGACGTGTCTTCATCATCGCCTCCGATTCTTGGCGCGCACGAGCAAAGCAAGAGCACTGCCAGCGCTCCGGCCGCGACAATCCGGGGCTTCGCGACGCCGCTACCGGGTGGCGAGGCCGCAAAGTGTGTGTTCGAAAACACGGTCTCGTTCTCCCGGAGAGACAGTGTCATCGAGACACCGCCTTCGTGGTCGCGCACGACGCGCACAGTTGATGGACCCAACTTACGCGCCGATCGGCTGTATCGGCAGGAAGCGCTCGCCGTACGCATTTGGCGACCGGTGAGCGCCGTCAGGCGTTTCGTCGACGAGCTGCGCCTCGACAAGCGCTTCCCCGAAATGAAATCTTCGTCAGAGCTGCGAAGGCACCTTCGGTCCCTTCCACCAGCTCCCGGCGAAGAAGGTGTTCGCCCAGGAGTCGTGCCAGACCTGCTGGATGGCCGTATTGCCGCTCGCCAGCACGTCGTCGGCCGGCGCCCACGGCGAGTACACGAAGAAGGACAGGAGCCCCGGCGGCAGGCCGTTGAGCCAGTCGACCAGGCCCTGCATGAAGACGCCATCGTTCGAACAAGGACAGCCGCTTCCCGCGGCCGGCGAGTTGGAAAGACCGGTCGCGACCTCGGAGAGCCCGACCTTGACGCCGTTTTGCTGCGCGAACTGGACGAGCCAGTTCAGACCGAACGCTCCTCCCCGAATGTCGGCGTTGAAATTGGTGCCGCTGAGCCCCTCGTAGAAGTCCATCGAGATGACGTCGGCGCCGCCTGGGTTGGTAATCGGGTCGTAGGCGCCCACCCAGTAGTCCAGAGGTGTGTATGGCGAACCCGACCACTGGACCGTGTGGGGCTGGATGGCCGTGCACCACTCGATGAGTGCGTTTGGGTTGTACTGCCTGATGATCTGCGCGACGCGGTGGAAAGTCGCGATGTAGTTGGCGGGCGTGGCGTTGTGCGTGTTCCCGGTGACGGCGCTCCACGGATACCAGTTGCCATTCATCTCGTGCCCGGGGCGCACGCTGACGACCGGATCCCCGGAGCTGGCGATGGCCTGCGCCATCTGCGTGTAGACGCCGTCGTAAGCGCCGCTCGCCGCGGCCGCCATGTCGACGAGGCTCTTGTTGCCGTCCCAGTCGAATGACAAAAGCTCGAAGATGAGGACCTTCCCCATGGCGCGACCATTCGAAGAGGCGTAGGGGCCATACTGGAAGCTGTCGACGGTGACCCCATCGGACAGGAGGTCCATGTGCCGACCAAAGATGGCCTCAGCCTGGGCGATGGCAGCGTTGGACGTATTGGAGCCGCCATAACCAACCATATAGTCGAGGCCTCCCGGAGTGTTCCCGTTGTGAAGCGTCAGATCGAGCGGGACCGACGCGGAATGGTTGGACGGTTGTCCGGGAGTCGAATCCCAGGCGTTGACCGTCCACGACACCGCGCCGTCGGGGAACTGGGTCGAATCGATGGTGGCTGAGAACGAGCCGCCGGCGAGCGTGGCGCGGGCGAGCATGGTGCCGCGCGCGTCCCAAACCTCGACGTTGAGAAAGTCGGGCGCCTGCCCCGCGACGGTGATGGGCCCGGACACCGTGGTGCCGTTGGTCGGCGCCGTGACCACGAGCGTGTACGGGGACGGTGAAGGCGGCGGCGTACCACCGTCGTCGGAGGCGGGGCTATTACCGTCGGGCGGGGGATATCCATTGTTGGACATCGTATTGCCGTCGTTCGACCCTGGCGACGGCGACGCCAGGTTCGAACCGCACGCAGCGGCGAACGAGACGAATGCGAGAAGCGAGACGCTGCGGTTACCGAGTGACATGGTGCCTCCTTGAGTGCGCTCCTGCCGGCGGACGCGCGGATGTCCGTCGCGGCGGTCGTGGTGTCCTTACGAAGGTGCGATTAGACGCGGCAGCCTCGGATTGCACTCACCGTGCCCGCCGTAAGTCGGCAAGCGGACGTGTTCGACGGAAACGACTGGTTTACGCCCGCCTGGGGCTTCCCCCCTCGCACGATCGGCGCCGCGCAGCCGATCGCCATCGTATGCGAGTCACGCCACGGCGGCTGAACGCGTGCTACCTTGGCGACCGTGCGCTGTCTCCTCGCGCTCGTCGCTCTGGTCAGCCTGGCGAGCTGCTACGATCTCGACAAGCTGCGCGCCTCGACCAGCTCCCGCTGCGTCGGTCTGCCGCTGCAGCTGTGCGAGGGCTTCGAGACCGGCGCGCTCGCATCGCGCTGGACCCCGGCGCTGGCCGGAGCCACCCTCGCCATCGACGGCAACTTTGCCTATCGCGGTACCCATTCCTTGCGGGTAGACGCGCCCCTCTCCGCTGGTCCCACCGTCCAGGCCGAGATCACCGAGCACGACACCTTTCCCGCCAGCGACTTCTTCATGCGCGCGTTCCTCTATCTGCCCGCCGCGACCCCACCCGCGCCTCTGCGCGTGATGACGCCGTTTCAAACGACGCCGCCGCTCACCGGCATCGCCTTTTACGTCGTTCCAACCTCGAGCGGCTTCTCTCCTCGGATCTCCGACTCCATCGGACATCAAACGTATGACACGCTGATGCCGTCGTTCGCGACGGACCGCTGGGTCTGCCTCGAGTGGGAGCTGTTCGTGGGAACGCCCGGCCAGGTGCACGTATGGGTCGACGATGTCGAGTACACCGATCTGGCACTCCGCTTCGACACGATGACCTCGCCGCCGTTCGGCACGCTCGCCTTTGGGCTGCTGCGCCAGGGTGCTGCACCGGCGCACTCGCTCTGGCTCGACGAGCTTGCGGTAGACACCCAGCGCATCACCTGCGCACGTTGAGCGCGCCGACTTCGAGCTGACCGATGTACTTCGACTCAGGGCTCGGAGAAGGGATCGATCGGCGCGCCGACGCCGGTTGGGCGTCCCGGCGAGAGCTTGCGCGTTGGAGCGGGCTTGCGCGTCGGACCCTGGCGGTGGTCGGGCGGTCGCGGCGCCGGCAGCAGCGTGACGGAGAGCTCGCGATTTTCGCTCGGCGTGACCGTGACCTCGGCGTCGCGATACCCGGACGCGGCGACGTGGACCCGAACGGGCGCGGAGCGCCGCGGCATCACAAACGTCAGCGGCGTCCGCCCGGGCGGGTGCCCGCTGCCGTCGAGTGTAACCATGGCGGCCGTCGGAATCGAGCGAACGAGCAGCGTCACGCTCGCCGCCGCGGGAGGAGGCGGCGCGGCCTTTTCGACCTCGGCGCGCCGACCCGCGCGGTGCAACAGCCGAGGGCCGACGGCTACGGCGACTGCGATGGCGATGCAGCCCAGCGCCACCGCGCCGCGCTGCATCGGCCGCCGCGACGGCGCGGCCCGCTGGGTGTGCGACAGCTCCCGCTCGTCCTGACCGGCGAAGCGCTCACGCACGAGCGCGGCGGTCTGGGCCGCGCTCCATGCCAGCGTCTCCGTGACCTCGCCGAGTTGCTTCGCCATCGTCGCGCAGCTGTCGAAGCGAGCCTGTGGATCGCGCGCCAGCGCCTGCATGCAGATCCGGTCCAGGGCCGGCGGCACCAGCGGGTTCACGTCCGATGGCGGCGAAACGCGCGCCGCACGCACCAGCCCCATGGTCTGCATGTCGTTCCGCCCGGCGAAGAGCCGGCGGCCGGTGAGCAGCTCGTGGAGCACGATCCCCGCGGCAAACTGATCGACGCGCGCATCGATCTCGGCGCCGTCGATCGCCTCGGGTGCGAGATAGCCGAGCTTGCCGCGCAGGAGGCCGGAGCGGGTCGTCGGATCGAGGCTGTCGATCAGCTGCTTGGCGATCCCGAAGTCGAGGAGCTTCACCTCTCCGGTGAGCCCGACCATGATGTTCGCCGGGTTGACGTCACGGTGCACGAGCGAGGGGCCCTCGTCGGCGTCGTGCACATGGGCCAGGGCGCGACAGAGGTCGCGCACGATCGCGGCGCCCAGCCCCGGTGGCGGCGGACCGCCGCGGACGAGCCGATCGAGCAGCTGCGCCAGATCGCGTCCCGGCACGTGCTCGAGCGCGATGTAGTAGTCGCCGTCGACCTCGCCACACTCGAGCACGCGGACAATGTTCGGGTGGTGGAGGCGCGCCAGCCGTCTCGCCTCGCCGAGGAACATCCTCACCAGCCGCGGCTCCTGCGCCAGGTGCGGCAAGAGTCGCTTGAGCACGACCGTCGGCGGTGACGCGTCCGCAGCATTCACGCGGCGCGCCGACCAGAGCTGCGCCATGCCGCCTACGGCAATGCGGTCGAGGAGCTCGTAGTTGCCGAACCGCGGGCCTGACACGTGCGGCCCAGAATACACCATGATAGGATTGCAGCCGGATGGTGAGCCCTCATGAAAACCGGGCCCGCTGCCGCGCAGTTGGCGCTCCGCTGGCAGTCGCAGCCCTGACGCTGACGCTGATCCTGATGGCGGGGTCCACACCCTCTCTCGCGGCGCCGCCATCCTCGCCGGACGACCGGTTGGCGCGCGACCACTTCAACGCCGGTCAGCGCTTCTTCAACGATCGCCGCTACGCAGCGGCCATCGCCGAGTTCCTCGCCGGCTACGAGCTGACCCGGCTGCCGCTGTTTCTCCACAACGTCGCCGGCGCCTATCAGCGCCTCTCCGATACCAAGAACGCGCTCGTGTACTACCGGCGCTTCATCGTCGCCGATCCCGAGTCGCCGTATGCGGCCGAGGTGCGCGCGCAGATCGCGCAACTGGAGCGCCTCGAAGCGGCGCCAGCGCCCGTCGACTCGAAAGCCCCGCTCCTCGCCGCGCCGGCGGAGGTGATCGTCGCGACACCGGCCCCGCGGCGCCGCATCTGGACCTGGGCCGGCGTCGGCGCCACGACCGCGCTCGCCGTTCCTGCGGTGGTCCTCGCCATTCTCGCCGATCGCGACTACCACGAGATGGCATCGAGTTGCGGCCGGCCCGTGGGCGCGGGCTGTCCGCTGTCCGCGATCGACAAGCTGCGCCGCGAAGTCGGCGCGCGCGACGGGCTGTTCATCGCGACCGGGATCCTGGCCGCGGCCACCATCACCGCCGTGGTGATCGAGTCGGTGGCCCACCGCTCGCGGGCGCGCCGGTAGGAGCCGCCGCCGATGTCCGACTGGAACAGCACCGGCGTGCGCACGACGGACAAGGCGCCCGCCGAGCGGCAGGGAGTCCCTGAGCGAGTGCGCGTTCTGGTCATCGCCGGGCCCGACCAGGGCGGGGAGCTCGAGATCGGGGCCGAGCCCATTCGCATCGGCAAGTCTCCCGAGTGTGACCTGGCGCTGACCGATTCGCGCATCTCCCGCCACCATCTGCAGTTGCGCGTCACCGACGGTGGCGTAATTGCCGTCGACCTCGGATCGCTCAATGGCTCCTTCTACCAGGGGGCGCGCTTCACCGAGGTCACGCTCGGGCTGGGGGCGCTCATCACCATCGGCTCGACCGAGCTGCGGCTGAGCGCGATCGGGTCGCGGCCGGAGATCGCGTCGAGCGCCCGCACCGAGCTGGGCGAGCTGGTCGGCCAATCGCTGGCGATGCGCCAGCTCTTCGCGCTCATGGAGCGAGTCGCCGTCGCCGACTCGCCGGTGCTGATCGAGGGCGAGACGGGCACCGGCAAGGAGCTGTGCGCCATGGCGCTGCACGCCGAGGGCGCTCGTGCCGGCCGGCCGTTCGTCATCTGCGATCTGGCGGGGATCGCGCGGCCGCTGCTCGAGAGCGATCTCTTCGGCCACGTCCGCGGCGCCTTCACCGGCGCCGATCGCGGGCGCGCCGGCGCCTTCGAGCAGGCGCATGGCGGCACGCTCTTCCTCGACGAGGTCGGCGAGTTGGAGAAGGAGATGCAGCCGCGCCTCTTGCGCGCCATCGCGCAGCAGTCGGTCAAGCCCGTCGGCGGTAGCAGGTATCGGACCGTCGATGTGCGCATCATCGCCGCCACCAACCGCGACCTGCGCGAGGAGGTGCGCGCCGGGACGTTCCGAGAGGATCTGTTCTATCGGCTCTCGGTCGTCTCGCTCCGCCTGCCGCCGTTGCGCGAGCGGCGCGAGGACATCCCCCTCCTCGTCGAGCGGCTGCTGCGCGGTCGCGCCATCGAGGTGCCGGAAGAGTCGCTGATGCTGCTGGCGGAGTACGACTGGCCGGGCAACGTGCGGCAGCTGCAGAACGTCCTCGATGCGGCCGTGTCGCGGGCGGGCGGCGAGCGGCGCTTGACGCCGGCGCTGCTCGGGCTGTCGGCGGAGCGCGCCGGCGGTGGCGGCGCTCCGGCCCAGCCCGGCGACGAAGGCGACCGCGGCTTCCGCGAGGCCAAGGAGCGGCTCGTCGCCGCCTGGGAGCGCGACTATCTCGTGCGCCTCCTCAAGCGCAACGAGGGCAACGTCACCCAGGCGGCGCGCGCCAGCGGCATCGACCGGGTCTATCTCTATCGCCTCCTCAAGAAGCACGGGATCTCCGATTGGCAGCGCTGAATGCGTCATCGGCACACCGATACAGCCAGTTACCGCGAGGCGCTCACCGGCCCCCAAGGACGACGCGCCCGAATGCGGCCGTGCTGCAGTACGGGGCCGGGCAGGGAGACGCGCCCGCCAAGAGATTCACCCAGCCGAGGAGGTGCTTGCGGTCGGACGTGTTGAGGCTGTCGTCGTCGTCGATGAGGAGATCGAAGCCGAGCTCGCGGCCGCCGTGAACGGCCGCGTCTCCCAGATCAGCGAAGGGCACCGCCAGCTCGAGCGTCCAGGACGCCGCGCCGCCGCTGGCCACCGCCACCGCCACGACCGTGCCCGGCGGCAACGGCACCGGGATCTCGTTGCGCGTTTCCTGCATCTGGCCGTCCGCGCGCACGATGAGCTGGTGATCGTCGCTGTTGTAGCCGGCGGTGCGCGCACCGTCCCCGTCGAGGAAGACCTCGACGGCGTCATCGAGCCAGTAGTGCGTCTCGGTTGGGTGCAGGCCGCGGACGTCATCGGTCACCTTGACCGCTACATACAGGGCGTTGAGGTCCCAGCGCACGGCGAAGCTGCCCGACGAGTCGGCGTCGTCGATCGCCGTCGTGCCGGTGAAGCTGGCGGTCCCGTCGACGAACGCGGCGTTGGCGCGATCGAGCACGGTGAAGGCGGCGGCGCTCCAGTCGTCGAGCTTGCCGTCGATGAGCGGCGGCGCGCCGATCACGCAGCCGGCGACCAAGATGCCCGGGCCGCTTGTGACCGAACTGGCCGCGCACGGATCGTCGCCGCCGTCGACGGGCGCGAGCGCGCCGAAGTCGTAGCAGCCCGCGCACGACAGGGCGGACGCGAAGGCTATCGCCGAGACGACGGCGACGAGCGCCGCCCGCCACGGGCGGCACTCCCCTGTGCTGCCTGCGTGACGTTGCCGACGTTGCGCGGAAGGAGGCGCACGAGGCAGTCCCGCAACCATCACCGCGACGATCAGCCAGCGGGCGCGGTTGCGGGGAGGACTGCTCATCCACTGCAATCCTACCATCGTGCAATCTCACCTGCACGTGCCGGCCCCGCTGTTTGGCGAATACGACCTCCTCGACGTATCACGCGGAGAGCCGTACATCGGGCTCGAGCGGGTCGACGGCGCGATCTGGCGCAGCTGCGCGAAGGGCCGGCCGGCGCCCAGCGCCCCGGCCCGCCGCCGCCCTTCACGGCTACGGCCCGTAGTAATCGATAGAATAAACGTCGAGGTTTCCATAATACGAAGACGGATTGGACAAATTACCTGGCCAACCGCCACCGACGGCAAGGTTCATGATGAAGCCGGGATCCGGCCCCCACGTACCGGAGGCGAGAAGGGACGCATTCCATTTGAATACGGTGGAATAGATTTCCTTTCCGTCGATATATCTACTGACCAACCCGGCCCCCGTATCATCGTAGCAAGTCGTGTACACATGGGGAGACGTGCTCGCATCGAACGCGGGATTGGTCCACTGCATCCAGGTCGGCGTGAACAAAGAATCAAAGATATCAATCGTCGCTCCCTGATTCGAATCGTACGGCGCATGATTGAACATCGAGACCGTATGTGCGCTCTGACCCGAGTAGACCGGCTGCTCTACGTCGATCTCCGAGCCATCGCCGCCGCCCCCGCTATAAACCCAGAATGCCGGCCAGCTTTTATCTGCATTGGGTATTTGATAACGGGCTTCGACACAGAAGTTCCGTGACGAGTAGACGCTCACCATTGCACCCGAGCTGATGGAATTGTCAGCGTGACCCCGGCCTTGAATCGTTAGGTGGTCGGACGAGAAAGCGATGACGTCTTCGAAATGGCCGTAGGTCTCTTGCTCGCCATTGATGACCACGTTGGGTATCGTGGCCAATCCATTCGAATCGCGGCTGAACCATTGCTCTTCGTAATATTTTGCGTGCAGCTGGCCGTAGCTGCTAACGGTGCTTCCTGGACCCGTACCGAAGTGATCGGCGACCTTCAAGCTCCAGCCGGAGGGAAGAGGAACACCCGCCGCGGTCACGCCAGCTGCCGTACCGCATGCCGCTCTCGGGTCGCTCTCTTGGGTCCAGGCGCCGTTCGTCCAGCTCCACCAGCCGTGGCTGCTATTCTCTTGGGAGACGACGTGGTTGACATACACGAGGTCGATGACCTGGTCTGAATATCCAGCCGCGACTCCATTCACGTCTACAATCAGGCTACCATCGGGCCCCGTCACGAGCGTCCAGGCCTGTTGAGATGCGTCGATAATCGAGCCGCTCTGACCAGTCAGCTGCGTGCAATCGGGGCTCTCGCCGGCGACGACGTTGACGAACAGACTCGCTCCGTCATGCCACGCTCCCGCTTCGTCCTGGTATGTGCTGTAGAGCTCCCATGTGCCGACCGGATCGGTCGCTGCGAAGGTGAGGGAGGCGGCTACGGTGATTCCGGCCTGCGGCGCGATGGAGGCTCCGGCACTCGGTTGGAAATCGTAATAGGGCCCGCCTGTGTGCGACCCGCCTGGCGGGCGGGCGGTGATGACGAGCCTCTGCGCCGTCACCGTGGCGGACGAAGAGTTGGAGTAGCCGACGGTCGCATTGACGGTTGCGCCTTGCGGTATCGTCAGAGGAGTCACCGAGAGCGGCGACGTGATGACCAGCGCATCCGACTGACTCCGAATATCGGCCACTCCTGAGGAGCCGGGAGCATTGGGGCCGCAAGCACACGGAAGAATCAATTGCAGAAACAGAGTGATTCGAAATGGCGCCAATAACCCGATTCTGATCGAACGCTTCATTATTCACTCCCACAGGGTCGACGATCCAGCAGAGTCCACTCGGTGGAGTGGACCGTGGCTGCGCGCCCTTCGTGGGTCGATGATTGCAAACGAAAGACCCGACAGTATTCGCCCGTCTAACGCTCTGCGATATAATTGTTTCGCGCGGTTGCAGCAGCGGTCCTGGGGGGAGGCCCCTCAGCCTCCGTGGAGTCGATTACTACGGCGAACCGGAGCGAGGCGTGCGCTGAGCGCTGCGATCGTCGACTCGAGCATCCTCGCAGTATGAAGTAGCCGCCGGCCGAGAGACGCAGGCGAGCGGAGCGGCGCGGCGGCACCTCGAGCGAAGACGGCATCGTTCGAGCAGGTCAGCTCGGGAACGATCCTGGCTAGCTCCTGT
>JAQBQH010000370.1 GCA_028287105.1 Myxococcales bacterium | reverse complement strand
GACCGCGCCCGCCGCGCGCTCGGCGTCCGCGATGGCGGCCTGCATGAACGCGCTCGGCTCGCGCTCGCCGAGGAACGCCAGCGCCGAGCGCAGGCGATCGTGCAGCCCATGCGAGCTGTCGGCCACCGCGGCCGCGCGATCGTTCGGAATGCGCCGCATCGCCCAGGCGACCGCGCCGGCGACGACGAGCGCGACGGCCGCGAGCGCGAACCCCACGAGGCCACGCCGTGCGATGAGGTGCAGCCGCAGGAGATAAATCCCGACCAGCATCGCCGCCGCCGCCAGCACCCCCGCGCGCGCGCCACCCTCGAAGGCAGCCTGCCAGCGCAGGCGGCGCCGGACGCGCGCGATCAGCGGAACGAGGGGCACATCATTAATATGGCCGCTCAGCCCGAGAACTTCCACCCGCGCACCAAGATTGTCGGGCAGACGAACCAGCATTCGCTGAGGCCCCCCGCGATCAGCTGTCGCTCGCGCGAGATTCCGGCGGCGCCGTCGACGCGACGTCCCGCGTCGAGGAACGACTCGGTCCAGCGCTGGTTGGCGGCGGGGCCGGCGACGCGGCCGTTCTCGATGCGCCACAGCCCGTCGCGGGTCATGCCGGTCATGAGCGCGCGGCGCGTGTCGAGGAGCCCATTGACGTAGTGGAAGCGCGAGACGAGGAGCCCGCGCTCGACGCGGCCGATCAATTCGTCGACGGTGGCGTCGCCGGGCGCCAGCATGAGGTGCTGCGGGATCGGTCCGCCGTCGAAGAGATCGTCGCCGATGGGCGGTGCGTGCCCCGTCGAGCGCGCGCCCGCCTGCGCCGCCGAGCTGCGATCGTGAACCACCTCGCCGGCCACGCCCGCGTCGACGAAGGTGACCCGCCTGCGCGGCGTCCCCTCGGCGTCGAACGGCGCCGTCGGACAGCCGTCCTCGCCGCCGAGCGCGTCGTCGTACATGGTGAGCGCGCCGGTGATCGTCTCGCCGCGGCGGCCCGCCAGCGCCGAGGAGCCGTCTTCGACGGCGCGCGCCCCGAACGAGGTGAGCGCGAGCCATTCGAGCAGCTCGGCGACGGCGTGCGGCTCCAGCACCACGTCGTACTCGCCGGGCGCAAGCGGCGCCGGATCGCGGCTGCGCACGGCGCGGGCCACCACGTCGTCGACGAGCGCCGCATGATCGGCGGCGACGAGGGAAAAGGCGCGGGCATCGCGCGAGCGCCGCCCCGAGGCCTTGCCGTTCGCGTCGCTGGCGATGAGATCGAAGCGCGCGCGCGTGTAGCGATGCAGCCGTCGCGCCCCGGCGGTCGTGGCGACCGCGAGCGTGGTGACGCCGGCCGCGCACAGCCCGGCCGCGGTCACGCCGGCCCTGGCGCAGGCGTCGAACGCGGGCGCGATGAGCGCGGCGCGCGCCGCGGCGTCGACGTCGGCGGTGGCGCCGTCGAACGCTTCGGCATGCGGGAGGAGCGGCGCGCGTCCGTCGTCGAAGCCGTCGAAGTCCGATGCCGGCAGCGACGCCGCCAGCGCCCGCGCCCGCGCCAGGGCGGCGTCGAGCGTGGCGTCGTCGACGGCGTTGACCCGCGCCGCGCCGACGCGCCGGCCGTCGGCGACGCGCGCCTGCACCACCTTGTCGATGACGTCTCCGGTCTGCGTCACGCGCGAGCCGGCGAAGCGGGTCGTGCCGCTGCGCGAGCCGTGAAACGACAGCTCCGCGTCCCCTCCGGCGCGGGCGAGCGCGCGCGACAGACGATCGAGCAGCTCGTCGTCGCTCATCCGCTCCCCACCTTGATGCCCTGAAAGCGCGCGGGCGGGCAGCCGTGTCCGACGGCCATGAGCTGCATCGGGTCGCCCTTGCCGCAGCTGGTGAGCCCCCACATGCGAAACGCCTGCGGTCCACCGACGGCATCGCAGGCGCTCCAGAAGGCGGGCGTGGCGCCGCCGTAGAGCGGGTTCTTGAGGATACGCGTGCGCTTGCCGCCTTTGATCTCCCACGCGATCTCGCAGCCGAACTGGAAGTTGAGCCGCATGTCGTCGATCGACCACGACTTGTTGTTGCCCATGAGGATGCCGTCGGGCGTATCGGCGACGAGCTCATCGAGCGACGGGCCGCGCGGATGCGGCTCGAGCGAGACGTTGATCATGCGCACGATGGGAAAGCGATTCCACGCCTCGGCGCGCAGGCAGCCGCCCGAGCGGGGCAGGCCGAGCCGCGCCGCCGTCTCGCGCGAGGTGAGATAGCCGACGAAGGCGCCGCGCGCGACCAGCGGCGTGCGCGTCGCCGGAACGCCTTCGTCGTCCCAGCCGAAGCTGCCGAGCGCGCCCGGCGTGGTGGCGTCGGCGCTCAGGTTGACGTGGACCGAGCCGTAGCGAAACCGGCCCAGCCGATCGGGCGTGAGGAACGACGCGCCCGCCAGCGACACCTCGTCGCCGAACGCGCGATCGCTCTCGGTCGGATGGCCGCACGACTCGTGGATCTGGAGCGCCAGCTGCGGCGTGTCGAGGATGACCGTGGTGACGCCGGCAGGGCAGGGCGGGGCCGAGAGCAGCGCCAGCGCCTCGTCGGCGACGAGCGCGGCGTGACCGGGCAGATCGAACGACTGCACCACCTCGAAGCCGCCGGCAGCCACGCCGCCGTCGAGCTCCATCGGGTACGAGCGATGCGCCACCTCGTCACCCTCGGCGACGCTGAGCTTCATGCCGCAGCCGCTGTAGACGAGCTGCTGTTCGACGGTCGTCCCGTCGCTGGTGGCGAGGAGCTTGTCCTGACGCCGCGCGCTCGTGTGCGCGGTGGCGCTGCGCGCCCGCGTGCCGGCGGCGCTGCGTAGGCCGTCGGTGGCGCGGAGGAGCAGCGCCAGCTTCTCCGAGAGCGGCACGGCAAAGGGGTCGCGTGTGACCGGCGTGGCGTAGCGGCCGCGCTGCGGCTCCTCGTCGGCGAGCGTGACCCGCGGGCCGCCCAGCG
>JAQBQH010000361.1 GCA_028287105.1 Myxococcales bacterium | reverse complement strand
GCGCGTACGGCCGCGGCGGACCCACCACCGTCGGGCCCGGCGCATACGGCCGCGGCGCTCCGACGACATGCGGCCCCGGCGCGTACGGCCGCGGCGGACCGACGACGTGCAGCCGTCCGCCGCCCGGCGCGATCACCGTAGCCCCCGGTCGATATACGCCGGGCGCGCCGATCACCACCTGCGAGCGATAGATCGGCGACGGCCGCGTACGCCAATAGATACCGCCGTAATACGACCGTCGATAATAGCCGCCGTAATAGGATGCGTACTGCGGCCGCATACGCCAATACCAGGGATCCCACGGCCCGCCGTACACGTAATATCCGCCCACGAAATTGAACGCCAGCGACGGCGGCGGCGCGTAGTGATGGCGGTGCGGCCAGTCGATGAAGCAATACGACCCGCCATATCCGGCGGGAATCGGATGATGCCCGTTATATCCCCACATCTGCTGCTGATATCCGAAGTCCGCGGCGTCACCGACGAAGTAGAACCAGCCGCCCTGCTCGCGAAACAGATACTGATCGAACGGCGGATATTCATGAAAGTGCGCGCCGCCCTCGTAGCAGAATCCCTGCCCCGATTCATACGGTACCGGATGCGGGCCCATATACCCGTATTGCTGCACCTCTTGAACCTGCGGTGCCTGCTGATAGGCGCGCGGGTCGCGCGGCGGCATGCCGTCGTTCTGCTGCGGCGCGACCTGGCGCGCCTGAGGAGGCGGCGGGCCCTCGTCGTCGTCGACGTCCTGCTCGGCCGGGACCGCGGGCCGCTGCGGTTGCGCCCCCGCCGTGACCGACCCCGACAACAAGGCCACGAGGGCGAGCTTATGATAAAAACGCATACTTCATCGTAGCACGCACCTAGCGGAGGAACGAATGCCCCTCGAGCAGCAGCTCAACGACACCTTGAAGCAGTCGATGAAAGACAAAGATCAGCGCACCTCCGACGTGGTCCGCATGATCAAGACCAAGGTGATGGAGCGTCGCACCGCGAAGGGCTTCACGGGCGAGGTCGACGACGCGCTCATCACGGACGTCATCGCCGCCTATCGCAAGCAGCTCCAGAAGGCGGTCGAGGAGTTCGAGAAGGTCGGCGAAAAGGGTCAGGAGCAGGCCGCCGAGCTGCGCTTCGAGATCCAGTTCTGCGAGCGCTTCCTGCCCAAGCAGCTCGATCCGGCGGCGCTGCACGCGCTGGTCAAGGAGCGCATGGCCGCGCTCGGCGTCACCGACGTCAAGCAGTCGGGCAAGCTGATCGGCGACATCATGAAGACGCACAAGGGCCTCGTCGAGTCGAACGACATCAAGCGCGTCGCCGAAGAGATCCTCAAGGGCGGTTGATGCGGCGCGATCTGCACGAGGAGAACCGCCGCTCGTGGAACGTGGCCACGCGCGCGCACAACAGCCATAAGCGCGATCAGGCGGCCTTCTTGCGCGCCGGCGGCTCGACGCTCTTCCCCGAGGAGCTCGAGCTGGTCGGCGAGCTCTCGGGGCGGTCGCTGCTCCACCTGTGCTGCAACTCCGGACAGGACACGCTGTCGCTGGCGCGGCTCGGCGCGCGCGTGACGGGCATCGACATCAGCGACGACGCGGTGGCCTTCGCGACGAACCTGTCCGAGGAGTCGGGCATCGCCGGCAAGTTCGAGCGCGCCGACGTCTACGATTGGATGCCGCAGGCCGCGCGTGAGCGGCGGCGGTTCGATCGCGTCTTCATGACCTACGGCGTCCTCGGCTGGATGTCGGATCTCGACGCGCTCTTCCGCGGCATCGCGTCGGTGCTGGAGCCGGGCGGGCGCGTGGTCAGCCTCGAGTTCCATCCGGCGTCGATGGTCTTCGACGACCAGATGCAGGTTCGCTATCCCTACTTCCGCGACGGCGGCCCCTACCTCTGGGCCGACGGCGTGAGCGACTACGTGGCGCTGTCGGGCCGCGCGTTGACGCCGAGCGGCTGGGTCGACGGGGAGAAGGAGTTCAAGAACCCGCATCCGGTGCACGAGTTCCCGCACTCGGTGTCGGAGCTGGTCAACGCCGTCCTCGGCGCGGGCCTGGAGCTCGAGCGGCTGCACGAGTGGCCCTACGCCAACGGATTTCAGCCGTTCAAGAAGATGCGGGAGCTCGAGGGGCGGCGCTTCGTCCTGCCCGAGGGACTGCCCGAGCTACCGCTCATGCTCGGGCTGTCCGCCAAGCGACCTTGAGGAACGATCTAGTAACCTAGGCGATGTAGACGCGGCGATCGGCGTCGACGCCGACGAAGGCGACCGAGCCGGCGGGCAGCCCATGGGCGTCGCCGTTGACCGGCCGCTGATCGGCCTTGTCGTCGCGCAGACGGATCTGCTCGTACTCGGCGAACGTGTACTTGCGGCGATCCTTGAGCGGCGCCGCCATCTCGAGCTTGTCGGCGAACGCGCCCGCCCCCGCCGGCACGGTGCCGGCGAAGAACTCGGCGCAGCAGCCCGAGCCGTAGCTGAAGAGCCCGATGCGCTTGCCCTCGAGCTCCGCGGCCTCGGCCTCGAGCAGCGACGCCAGCGCCAGGTACAACGAGCCGGTGTAGATGTTGCCGACCTGCGACGGCAGGCGCAGCGACGTCGCGACCTCGGCGGTGTAGCTGGCGTCGGCCTCCGCCTCCGTCTTGCCCTCGATCTGCATGACGTGGCGATGCGCCTTCTTGGCCATCTTGCCGTACGGCACGTGATAGCAGCGGCGCGCCAGCTCGCCGGTGATTCCCGACGCGGCCGAAGCGTTCTGCCAGCTCTTGTAGGCGCCGGCGAGCGCGTCGAGATAGCACTGCACCGAGTGGTGCCCGTCGACGACTGCTTCCTTGCTGTACAGCGGGCGCCAGAAGTCGTTCACGTCCTGCGCGTAGGAGCCGGTCGAGCCGACCTCGAGCGCCAGGAGGCGTGGATTGTCGGACACGAGCAGCGCGACGGCGCCGGCGCCCTGCGTCGGCTCGCCGGGCGTCGAGAGGCCGTAGCGGGCGATGTCGGTGCAGATGATGAGCGCCTTCCGACCGCGCGCCGAGCCGGCGGCGATCCAGTCGAGCGCCGACAGCAGGCCCGCGGTGCCGCCGAAGCAGGCGTGCTTGGCTTCGAACACGCGGCACTCCTGCGGCAGGCCGAGCAGCCGATGCAGGTAGGCGGCGACGGGCTTCGAGTGGTCGACGGCCGTCTCGGTGCCGACGACGCACAGACCGATGGTCGACGGATCGACGCCCGAGGTGGCGAACAAACGGCGCGCGGCGGTAGCGGCCAACGCGACGGGATCTTCATGTTGACGGGCGACGGACATGCGCTGAACGCCGAGCCCCTCGACGAACTTGCCGGCGGGTACACCGCGGGCGGCGGCCAGGTCGGCCAGATCGAGATAACCTTCGGGCACTGCGAGCGCGATGGCGTCGATTCCAATCGTGGGCATCGTTCCTCCGTGGAGTGAGTGCCACCAGAGCAACGACGGTGCCACGTCACTCATCAAGGGGTGACGCGGGCTTCCGACGACCTACGACCGCTAACGTCGCGCGATTCCGCACGTCGACGGGCGAAATCGAACGTGTATCATGCGCGCATGAAAACTAGTTTGATGGCCGTCGCGCTCCTCCTGACCGCCAATGCAACCGGCTGCTCGACCTCGCCGCCGCCGACCAACGCCCAGGTGCTGGCGCGCCCCTACGACATCGACGTCCCGGCCGGCTACGACAAGACGAAGGCCTATCCGCTCATCGTCCTGCTCCACGGCTACGGCGCCAACGGCTTCGTGCAGGACGCGCTCTTCGGCTTCAACGCGCTCGCCGACGCGCGCGGGGTCTTCGTCGCGCACCCGGATGGAACGCTCGACACCACCGCCAAGCGCTTCTGGAACGCCGACGACGCCTGCTGCGACTTCGGCCGCACCGGGGTCGACGACGTCGCGTATCTGAACGCGCTCCTCGACGACGTCATCGCCAACTTCAACGTCGATCAGAAGCGCATCTTCTTCGTCGGCCACTCCAACGGCGCCTTCATGTCGCATCGCATGGCCTGCGACGCCTCCGCGCGCGTGGCCGCGATCGGCGCGCTCGCCGGCGACGTCTGGAAGGACGCCTCCAAGTGCAATCCCGCGTCTCCCGTCGCCGTCCTGCAGATTCACGGCGACGCCGACGCCGAAGTGCCGTACGACGGCTCCAGCCTCGAGCCTTCGGCGCCGCAGTCGGTGGCGACCTGGGCCCAGAAGAACGGCTGCGCCGCCGAGCTCGTCGATACCGGCAGCGCGCTCGACATCGACAACACGCTCGCCGGCTCCGAGACCCAGGTCGCCCGCCACGCCTGCACCAGCGGCGCCGCCGAGCTCTGGACCATCAAGGGCGGGCAGCACGTGCCCAACTTCAAGATGCCGGACTGGGGCAACGACGTGTTCGAGTGGCTCATGGCGCATCCGAAGCCGTGAGCGCAGCCGGAAATTGGAACCGGGCTTGAAGATCGGCATCCTCGGCGCCGGCTCCATCGGCGCCTACGTCGGCGGGCGGCTCGTCGCGGCCGGCGTCGACACGGTGCTGGTCGGACGCCCGGCGCTGGCCGAGGTCGTGGCCGACAAGGGGCTGCGCCTCACCGACTATCGCGGCTTCGACACGACGCTGCCGCCGGCGCGCATCCCCATTGCCACGACCGCCAGTGCGCTCGGCGACTGCGACTTCGTCCTCGTCACCGTCAAGGGGCTCGACACCGCCGCCGCCGCGCGCGAGCTCGCTCCCTACGTGCGCAACGACGCCATCGTCGTCAGCTTCCAGAACGGCGTGCGCAACGCCGAGGTCCTGCAGGCGGCGCTGCCGTCGACGGTGGTGCTGCCCGGCATGGTGCCGTTCAACGTCATGCGCAGGAGCGAGGCGCACTTCCACCAGGGCACGAGCGGGCGGCTCAGCGTCGGTGCGCGCGCGCAGCACCACGTGGCGCTCCTGGCCGCGCTGGAGCGGGCCGGGCTGCCCGCGCGCGCGTTCGCGGACATGCGCGGCGTCCAGTGGGGCAAGCTCCTCGTCAACCTCAACAACTCGGTCAACGCGCTCTCCGGCCTGACGCTGC
The DNA here is from genome assembly GCA_028287105.1 of Myxococcales bacterium. GTDB lineage: Bacteria > Myxococcota_A > Polyangia > Palsa-1104 > Palsa-1104 > JAQBQH01. The sequence goes on along the minus strand of JAQBQH010000361.1, from coordinate 4,593 downwards.
TCGAGCAGCTCGGCCAGCGCCCCTACCGCAAGGTGATGGCCGACTGCGTGCGCGAAGGCCTGGCGGCGCTGCGCAAGACCGACATCAAGCCGCGCATCGACGCGCCCATCCCGGCGGCCTGGGTCCCGTCGCTGATGGAGCTCCCCGACGCGCTCTTCCGCACGCTGGCGCGTTCGATGATCGCCATCGATCCCAACGCGAGAAGCTCGATGTCGCAGGACCTCGAGCGCGGCCGCAAGACCGAGGTCGACCTCCTCAACGGCGAGATCGTCCGCCTCGGCGCCCACGTCGGCATCGCCACGCCCATCAACGAACGCATCGTCGCGCTCATCCGGGCCGCCGAAACCTCCGGCACCCCGCCGTCGCTGAGCGCGCGCGATCTGTCTCTGAAGTTGTTGGCCAAAGGCTAACGGCTAACAGCTGCTCTACTGATTCGTGTACCAGCCGAAGTTCGGCTTGCGCACGAAGTCATGCTCGGCGTCGACGGTGCGCACCGTGCCCGACTGCGAGCGCATCACGATCGACTGCGTGGTCGCGCCGTTCGGGATGAAGCGGATGCCCTTCAAGAAGCTGCCCTCGGTGACGCCGGTGGCCGCGAACATCACGTTCCCCTGCGCCAGCTCGTCGACGGCGTAGACCTTGTTGTGGTCCTTGACGCCCATGCGCTCGGCGCGCGCGCGCTCATCGTCGTTGCGATACTTGAGGCGCCCCTGCATGTCGCCGCCGAGGCAGCGCAGCGCCGCCGCCGCCAGCACGCCCTCCGGCGCGCCGCCGATGCCGAACAAGATGTCGACGCCGGCGATGTCCTTGCACGTGGCGATGGCCGCTGAGACGTCACCGTCGCTGATGAGGCGAATGCGCGCCCCCGCCTTGCGCACCTCGGCGATGAGCGGCTGATGGCGATCGCGCTCGAGGATGATGGCGGTCAGCTCCTCGACCTTGGACTTCTTCGCCTCGGCCAGCGCGTTCAGGTTCCACGTCGGTGACTTGGTGATGTCGATGGCGCCCTTGCCCACGGCGCCGACCGCGATCTTGTCCATGTACGTGTCGGGCGCGTTCAGGAACTTACCGTCCTCGGCGACGGCGATGACCGCCAGCGCGCCCGGCGATCCGGTGGCGCACAGGTTGGTCCCCTCGAGCGGATCGACCGCGATGTCGACGCGCGGCGCGAACTCGTCCTTGTCGTTGACGTTCGTGCTCTGGTGGTCGGGCCAGCCGGCGCCGACCTTCTCGCCGATGTAGAGCATCGGCGCTTCATCGCGCTCGCCTTCGCCGATGACGACCGTGCCGCGGATGCGCACTCCGTCGAAGGCGCGGCGCATGGCGTCGACGGCCGCCTGATCGGCGCCCTTGGCGTCGCCGCGCCCCATCCAGCGGGCACAGGACAGCGCAGCCGCCTCGGTGACTCTGACCAGCTCGAGTGCCAGGTTACGATCTTCCATGGACCAATTCTCCTCTCAAACTCCCACCCGAAATAAGGCGGTCAGCTCGTCCGGCAAGCGTTTGACCTTGCCGTCGGGCGAGATGCACGCGTGCGTCGTCCAACCTTCGCACAAAATGGCGCCGTCGCGCTCGCGGCGCAGCGAATAACCGAACTTGAGCGAGGCGGCCCGCACCTCGATGGGTCCGCCGTGCACGTCGACGATGTCGTCGTAGAGCGCGGGCAGGCGGTAACGCAGGTGCGCCTCGACGACGGGGAGCATGTGCCCGAGCGTCTCGAGCTCCTTGTAGGGGCGCCCATGCTGGCGCAGCCACTCGGCGCGGCCGATCTCGAACCAGCGCAGATAGACGACGTTGTTGACTACGCCCATCTGATCGGTGTCCGCGTAGAGCACGCGCACTTTGGCGACGGATTGGATCATGCGGGCAGCTTCAATCGAAGATGCGCAGGAGGCGCGTCTTTTCCAGCACGGTCGGCAGGTCGTTGATGATCCCGAGCGCCGCCTGCACGTTCCTCTCGAGCGCGCGATGCGTCGTGACCACGACGGTGACGGGCTTGCCCTCCTGGCGCTGTCCCTCTTGCACGACCTCGCTGATCGAGATCTCGTGCTCGCCGAGCAGGCCTGCCAATTGCGCCAGCACGCCCGGCTTGTCGACGACGCCGAAGCGCAGGTAGTAGCGCGACGACAGCTCGCCCGGGTCGCGGATGCGCCGCTCCTTCATCTCGCCGCGACGGCGCGAAGCGCGCAGCGACGTGCCGCCCGCCGACGACGCCAGCACGTTGCGCGACACCTCGATGACGTCGGACACGACCGCCACCGCCGTCGGCATCATGCCGGCGCCGCGGCCGTAGTACATCGAGCTGCCGAGCGCGTACGACGACACGTAGACGGCGTTGTAGACGCCGTTGACCGACGCCAGCATGAAGCGGCGCGGAATCAGCGTCGGGTGCACGCGCGCCTCGACCGAGTCACCGTGGTCCTTGCCGATGACGAGCGGCTTGATGACGTAGCCGAAGCGCTCGGCGTAGCGGAAGTCGATGGGCTCGATGCCGCGCAGCCCCTCGACCAGCACCTGCGCCACGCGAATGCGCGTGCCGAAGCAGAGCGGGATGAGCACGCACAGCTTGTGGGCGGCGTCCCAGCCGTCGACGTCGAGCGACGGATCGGCCTCGGCGTAGCCCTTCTCCTGCGCCTCTTTGAGGATCTCCTCGAGCGGGCGCCCCTCCTCGGTCATCGTGGTCAGGAGGAAGTTGGAGGTGCCGTTGACGATGGCGACCAGCTCGTCGATGCGATCGGAGGCGAGCCCCTCGCGCAGCGCGCGGATGATCGGCACGCCGCCGCCGACGGAGGCTTCGTAGTAGACGTCGACGCCGCGCTGCTCGGCGGCGGCGAAGATCTCTTCGCCGTGCGCGGCTAGGAGCGCCTTGTTGGCGGTCACCACGTGCTTGCCGCGGGCGATGGCCTCGAGCACATGCGTACGCGCCGGCTCCTCGCCGCCGATGAGCTCGCAGACGATCTCGATCTCGGGATCGCCGAGCACGGCGTTGACGTCGGTGGTGATGAGCGACGACTGCACGTCGACCAGACGCGGCTTGTCGGCCTCACGGACGGCGATACGGCGGATGGCGACGGAAGCGCCGCCCAGGCGATGGCGGATCGCGTCGGCGTTGTCGGCCAGGAGCTTGACCACTCCGGAGCCGACGTTGCCGAGGCCGAGCAGCCCGACGGAAATCGTGCGCATGACCTCGGGAACCTAGCACGACTCGGCGCGTTAAAGGGTCGGGGACGCTACTTACAGCGGTCGGGAAAGCAGCCGCATTGGCCGCCGGAGCAGACGCAGGCGGCATTCTCGCCGCACTCGTTGCCCATGTCGGCGCCCTTGCACGACATGGTGCAGAAGTAGGCGTTGTCGCTGCCGAGGACGGTGCACAAGATCGCGCCCGAGTTCCCCGAGCAGTCCGTGATCTTGGTGCAGTACTTTCCGACGCCGAGCGAGTTGCCGGTGTCGCCCGGGTGGCCGCACACCGACGCCATGTCCTTGACCAGCGTCATGTCCTTCGCCGTCGTGCCGGTGCCGGTGTTGTCGCCGCCGCAGCCCACGGACGCTACGGACAAGAGCAGCGCCACCAGCATGCCTCCAGCTCGCACTAGAACGTGCCCCAATGACCTGCGTCGCAAACCAGGTTGCCCTGCTCCGAGGCGTCGACGAACTGAGCGAAGGCGACGCACATCTCGAGGCCAAAGGTGAGGTCCGTCGACTTCGTATTGTCGTATTCGCAGTGCACGTGCAGCTTGTCGCCGGCGGCGAAGGTCAACGGGGCCGTCGGGTCGCGCCTCAGCTCGGGCGGATGAAACATGTAGGCCGGCGTCCACTCGACATCGAAGAGCGACTCTGCTGCTGTGCCGGCCGCCGCAGTCCGCTCGATGGTGATGCGCGTGCCCCATTCGTGCATGTGCGGGATGAGATACCAGGCGTCGAAGGACCGGGGCATCGTGCAATTGATGTCCATGCTCGATTTGCCGGCCGGCACTCGCAACGCGGTGTCGACGATGGCGATCGAGCCCGACTGCACGTACTGCTTGCCCGGATCGGCGACGAAGATGTTCATCGCCGACTGCGCGTCACGAGCCTTCGTCGTGGCGTTGATGTAGTGATGGTTCATCACGATCTGCGCGCCGGCGGGTACGCGATAGACGAGGTTGCCGGGCGCTTCGTTCTTGCCGCCCTGCCCTTCGGCGCCGGACGCGGCGCTGAAGCGGAACGTGCTCATGTCGTCGTCGGTGCAGACGCGCGTGGTGCCCGGCGCCTCATGCTTCGTCGTGGAAAAGAGGATGACGTGATGGCCGCCGATGGTCTGGAAGCCCTGCACCGCGCGCACGTCGATGTCGTGATCGGCGATGAGACTGGTCCACGTGCAGAACTCGTTGTCGGCTCCCGGCACGAGACCGCGCACGATCGGAAGGATGACTTGATAGCCGTTGTCCGGCTTCGCCTCGAGCGGCAGATCAGGCAGCGTCTCGACCTGTGGCGCCGACGAGGACGACGAACAGCCTGCGACCAACGTCAGCACGAGCGCAAAGCGGCGCATTCAGGGACCTCCGAGTAGAGTAAGTGTCGTACTCGCACCGACGGGGGACAATCGGGTGATCC
>JAQBQH010000320.1 GCA_028287105.1 Myxococcales bacterium | reverse complement strand
CCTCTCGCGCCAGGAACGCCATGGTTGGCTTCTCGCCGGTGACTGCGCTAATGCGCTCGATAGCGCAGAATCGCGCCGCCGCCTGTCATCCAGATATCAGTGGCACTCGTGCCGAAGATGCTATAGCCGTCAGTCGCCCGCGATTGGCTGATCCAAGACGAACCGTCCCAGTGACGCATCTGCGGACCTCCGACAGCCCAAACATCGCTATCGGAACTTCCCCAGACACCATGCAGGTCGAGGAGGCTCTCCTTTGTCACTTGCCATGTGACGCCGTCCCAGTGTGCCCAGCCGTTGGTGCCCATCGCCCAGACGTCATCGGTTGCGCGCGCCCACGCCGCGTTGATGTACACGATTGGTTCCGAGAGCGGCGTCTCCTGGTAAGTCGTTCCGTTCCAGTGGCCCATTCGGTTCCCAGCGCTGATCCAGACATCATTCGCGCCTGTCCCCGTGACCGCGGTCAGCGGATTGACCGAGTCGAATGCGACCCACCAGTTTGCCCCGTCGGAGCGCAGCAAGGCGCCGTCGGGCCCCGGCATGCCGTAATTGTTTTCAGCAACGGCCCACAGGTCGTTCGGGCCGCTGCCCCAGATGCCATCGAGTTGATGCAGCGGCGTAGGGCTATCTGCGATCCACCAACGCGTGCCGTCGCCGTGGAGCAGCTTCTGACCGCCGACGATCCAGACGTCATTCGGCGCCGGGCTGAATACGCCTTGCCACTTCTCCTGTGCGCAGACTGGATATTTCGACCACGCGCTTCCGTCCCAATGCGCAATCGCTCCGTCGCCGACTGCCCATAGATCGGTCGAGCTGGTGCCATGGATTTGGAACAACGCCGCTGGAGAATATTCCGACGACGCGTCGAACAGGCGACGGGTGTGGCTCTGCCAACTTTGACCGTCGAAGTGACGCATTTCGCCGCCACCTCCGACAGCCCACGCGTCGCTACCAACGCCGGCGATTGCGTTGATGCCCCAGTTGATTCCGCTGCTCGTCGTTAGAACGCCGCTGCCCGTGATGTGCGTTTGAGAACCTATGATACCGGGGCCGGTAGCCGTACCATTATAGTTCCCCGCGCCCAGCACCCAGGCGTCGCCCGGCGCTGCACCCCAGATCGGACCAGTCGCGGTTGCTCTCTGGCTCCATTGCGTTCCGTCGAAATGCCAAACGGTCTTACCGCTGACCCAGACATCATTCGGGCCAGTACCCCAGATGAAGTTCATCTGGCCAGTCGGCGTCCCCACCATTGTCCACGACGAGCCGTTCCAATGGAGGACGGACGCGCCGGGTACCGACATATCACCGGGGCCACTTGCGCTCGCGCCGACGAAGTAGACGTCGTTCGCGCCACTGCCCCATATTCCGTAGATCCATTGTAGCCCGCCCGGGTAGACGGTCGGGGACACCGACGACCAGCTCTGACCATCCCAATGCTGTAGACGCTGGCCACCAGCCCAGACGTCCGTCGCACTGGTGCCCCAAACCGCTTTTAGGACGAACCCCGCAGGCGAGCTGGTAACTACGGTCCAAGCCGTGCCGTCGAAGTGCAGGATGTACCCGAGATCTCCGACGGCCCAGACGTCCGTCGCGCTGCTCGCCCATAGGCCGTACAGGTCGACCTCGACGGGACTCGGCACCGCGGACCAGCGCGTTCCGTCGAAATGAAGAATCGTTCCTGCCACCCCGGCGGCCCAAACGTCTGTCTGTGAGATTTCGAAAACTGCAAACAGCAAATTGTCTTGCGGGACGGTTCCCTCCCAGCACCAAAGATTGCCGACGCAGATCGGATTGGCGCCATACACGCCGGGATCGAACGGCGGCGATGACGTGAACGGGCCACAATCAGACCAGTGCGTTGGCGGCAATGGGAGAAGGTCGGGCGGAGGCGGTGACATGTCGTTCGAAATGCCCGCGTCAGGGATCCCAAGATCTCCAACGGGCACGGCACCGTTATGGCAGCCAAGAAGGGTCAGCGCGGAGAGCACAAGCAATGGCCGCATACACGGGCGCTCAAGCAACCTCTGCACCATCGTTCGACACACGCTGCTTTCGCGTCATTACGCCCGAGATGACGGACCAAACTGCGACATCGCTGCCCTACGAATTGACCTTCGGTCGTCGACAACGCGCAGCGCGGTACAGCGTCATTCTCGCACGATTCGACCAGAACCCTCAACTCGGCACGTAAGAGCTGCGGCAAATCGACGCATCGCGTCGTCCGGTCTACCGAACGACGACGACGTGCCGGACCGAGCGTAACGCACATGAAGCGGCGTCTTGTCGCCGACGCGATCCTGCCGCTCATCAGCTCGACATATTTCGCAGATCATCAGAACTGAATGCCATCAAGAGCCCTCGCGTCGCACGGAGTGGCTAACGCGGTCGGCCGCTATCCCCAATGTCCTACTTGCCGGTCGCCGCGGCGATTTCCCGTTTTTCTGACCGATCCCGAGGGCAGCGCTACGTCGATTTCACCTGGGCTGGCGACACGTCTGGCCTCTTCACGAGATAGCAAATGCAGCTCCTCGTCGCGCTTCGGCACACCGGCCGAATCCCAGTAGGTGTACCCAGAGATGAAATTGCCCAACCCCGAATCGCGGTAGCCGAGCCGATGGTAGAGAGCGCGCGCGACGCCGTTAGATGGGTTGTTGAGGGTCACCTCGAGGCCGATCAATGTCAGGCCACGTCCCGCCGCCAAGGACTCAGCGGCCTCCATGAGCTTCCTGCCCACCCCGCGAGCGCGCATGCTCGACGACGAACAGGTCGCCGACCTCCACGCATCCGAGTGTCCGCGCCTGCTCCGTCAGGCCGCCCTGGCATCCAGGCCAACGTAAAAAGACGTACCCGATCGGGGTCTCCTGGTCCCATGCAACGAGACAGGTGACGTCGCCTCGCAGCTGCCACGCGAAGCGCTTGGCGGACGTTGCCCGCGCACACGGGCGCTCTGTGCCGCAAACAATTTTGGCAGCGGGCGCGAACGAGGCGGACCCGAACCGCCGCGTCCTCGCGCAGCTCAGCGCTCGCCTGGCGCTGCCGCCGAAAAAAAGCGGCAGCAAAGTGGCAGCGGCTGAGTCGGACCGAGAAGTTGCCGCTGAACTTCTCGGTAGTTGGATGGTGACCCCACCGGGTCATTCCGCAATGTGGCCCCATGGCGTCGCGAGGTTAGCACCACGTCATGCCGCAACTCCGCATGTCGGCATTGCAACTCGCCTCGTACACGACCGGCATAGTCCGGGTTCCACACGCCCGGCGGGCGTGCGCGGCGCCCATCACGTTACGCAGCTCGCCGCCAAAATATTTGCGTCGCCATTTTTCGACTGCGACCAAGGCGAGGCGCCGATCCGTGCCCACTGAACATGGTCGCGGCTGGCGGCTCAAGAGCGCATTGGAGCGCAACTCGCCTCGGCGCGAGATATGATGCTTCGCCCGTGCGCGTGATCTTCTTCCTAGTCTTCGCCGTCACGGTCAGCGCAGCGGCGGGCTGCGGCGTCGACTGCGGCGGCCAGAGCATCCCGCATTGCCCGTTCCCTGGGGGCGCTGAGTGCATCAACGGCGGGTGGTACTGTGTTGGGCTAGATCTGTCGGGCGAGGCCGCGCCGGACTTGTCACTGCCGCGCGATCAGACGTCAGCGAGCGACTGAGAGTGACGCCCATGTCGGCCACCGTCGGCGCACTCCGGGAGCCTTCCGCGCCCGCGGTTCTTCGTCGGCCTGACCGACCTTCGAGCGCTCGCCATCACGCTGTGCAGCGTCGTAGTACGGTCCTCTCATGAAGGCCATCGAAGCTAGCTCCCCAGCCAACAGAAGGTACTGCGTGTACGTTCGATGCTTCGGAAAGTCAGCCGCGTTCTTGTCGTACCCATCGCATTCGGCATGAGCGAGCGACGCGCGTGCCGAGTGCTTGGCGTACCGCGGGCATCGCATCGGTACAAATCGAAAAGGCTGCCACCGACGGAACTGATTGCGCGACTGCGCCGTCTCGCCGCCGAGCGGCATCGCTTCGGCTATCGACGGCTGCACGTTCTGCTCAAGCGACAAGGCATGGCGGTGAACCATAAACGCGTCTATCGGCTGTATCAGCAGGAAGGGCTCGCAGTGCGCATTCGGCGACGGCGGCGATTTGCCGCATCACCGAGAACGACGCTGCCAGCAGCGACCAGACCGGGCCAGCGTCGGTCGATGGACTTCATGAACGATCATCTCGCGTCGGGCCGCCGCTTTCGGATCCTCACGATCGTCGATTGCTGCGCACGAGAATCACCGGGGCTGCTCGTCGACACTTCGAGCGGCGGTGAGCGCGTGACGCGTTTCCTCGACGAGCTGTGCCTCGACAACCGCTTCGCCGAAATGATCGAGATCGACAACGGACCCGAATTCATCAGCAACGCACTCGACCGCTGGGCATACCAGCGTGGCGTCAAGCTGCACTTCATCAGACCTGGCAAACCGACCGATAACGCGTTTATCGAAAGCTTCAATGGAAAGCCACGCGACGAATGCTTGAACGCGAACTGGTTCGACACGCTTGAGCAGACGCGCCAGATCATCTACGAGTGGTGGAGCGACTACAACGAACGGAGGCCGCACAGCTCGCTCGGCGACCTCACGCCGACGGAATACGATCGAGAGCTTCGACGGACGCAAACGCTGGCTTAGTTTCGGGGGCAGGTCACCAATCAGACTCTGCGACGGGCCATCCGGCGATGTTCGGCCGCCGCAACGAGTGTGCCCTTGCGGAAAACTGAGGTGTCACACAGCCACCCAGCGCCCATACTGTTGTGACGACGCGGACGATTGTAACCCTACCAATTGTGGCGGATGTAATGCGGTTTGCCCATCGGGTACAGCGTGCAGGGAAGGCGCCTGTACGTATCTCAAGGGCTGGTAACGCCGAGGCGGTAAATGACCCGGCTGGCGATTCTTCTAGTTGCAGCAAGTTCATTCGCGGCGTGCCACCGCACGTCGTCTGTTGCGGAACCAGGCGCGCAGGCAGCAACGGTGCCGCAGTGTTCGGCGGGCCACGCTTACTGCGGCGCACGACAGAAGTGCATTGATGCGACTACTTGCTGCACCAAGGGTGACTGCGCACTCGAGAAAGCTCGCTGTCACCGGGCTGCCCAATGCGTTGAAGGTGTCTGCCTGTATGAGGCGCCTGCGTGTGACGCCAACGATCGGAGTTGTGTCGATGGGAAGTGCATCGACGGCTTATTGAGGTTCGATGCACGATTGGTGACGCCCGAGGCGCCCTATTCACTGCGGGCATTTCAAGACGGCGCGGTCAACATCACCGCGACGTTGACGAATACATCGCGCAATGAGATAGCGGTTTCCTCGGTCGTTACCGGGAACATCAGTGTTAGTTCGATCAAGACCGGAACCACCCATTTACGCCCGACCGTTCGACGCATTGTGCATGCTGATAGCGCGCTCGGATTCCAAGCCGCGTCTCTTCGTCGTCTTGCTCCCGGCGCCTTCCTCGAGTTCGCAGTCAAGACCCTCTCTCTCGAGGCGCAGGACGAAACGAGTGAATACATCGCGGACTATGCGCCTACGGGCCCCGGCCGCTACGACATTCGTCTCCAATACTATTATTTCGGGCCGGATATGAGCCAGACCGGAGTGTTCCACGGCGTGGCTTTGTCGAACGCTGTATCCGTGGTGCTTCACTGAACGGCAACGTCGCGCTGCCGGTTTTTCCCACACTGCCTGAACCGTAATTCGACCGGTGATCTTGTCACCGTCATTGCGCGACGACCTGCTGTAACATCTCAGGACGCTGGTAACGGTTTGGCTCCCATTTTCGCTAGTAGCCGTTCGTAGGGCGTTTGTCCATCGAGAGCGCCGTGCGGTCGATGGTAGTTGTAGTAGTTCTCCCACTCCCGGAGCTTCTCGTTCTTTTCTGATGAGGGATGACGATCAGATTCTGGAGGACGTTCTGACCCGACTTCGGTCGGCGTTCGGGGTTTCGGTCCAAATTCTTGAGAAGAGGGTTGGAGGCCTGGCCCTCCAAGTGGGAGCGACTGATGGTGCGGTGATCAGTATCCGAGTCAAAGACCCGTCACGACCAAACTTCGCCGTGTCCTACCCGACTCTCAGGGTGAGGAAGGACGGCTCTCGCTACGTTCACGACGTCGACGTCGACGGCGTACTCCTTGAGGGCATCGAGTGGATCGTGGGCCAACTTGCTCAGCGTGGAGTTGTACCACCTGAGTTTGAATAGGTGACTCCATCCGTGGAAATGCAGCTCGTGGAACGTAAGCGCACCTCTCGAGGTTAGTCGAACCATGCGCTCGAATTGTCCATTCAGATTCCGCCAGATTTCGCGGGTCCGTCTCGCCGTCACGAAGGAAGGAGAAGCAGGAATCTCAAACTGAGAATTAGGAACCAAACTAGCGTCGCTTCGCTCCGATCATGATGCGCCGATTTGAGCGATGACGATGCTCCGAAACGCCCCATCCATGACCGGAATACGGAATACGCACTGTGATCGTGACGCCGCGGGACGCGGCATTGTTCCACAATACGGTCCGTCCCATCCGTCCGCCTCTACGAATCGAGGGACGAGATCAGCTCTTGTGGAGCTTGTTCAATACAGACTCGTCGAACCAAACGTCCACATAATCTCCGTCCACTAGAAAGCGATATCCGGCGGGAAGTGCTAGGAATGGCATTGCTGCGGGACAGAGCTCAACAAGGTGCTCCGTATGTACCGGCTCGTAGAAGTCAGATGCTTCCGACGTCTCTTCTCCACACCAGATGTACCAACCATTTGTGTCCTTGTGGGCTGGCAATCTAACGCCATTTATCGGCGATAATCTCCTCGTACCAAGAGCGAAGCCCACTTTGGTGCCGGGAAGTGGAGGCGAAAAGGAGGAACCGAACCGCCGGCAAATCTGCCGCTGCTCTTTCCCAAAGGTATTGTCGTTCACATTGACGCCCTATCAACCGTAGGCATGGGGCTCGTGCCGTTCGGGTTGACGATCGCGAGGGCGGCAGAGCGGTGGATCAGCATATTAGGGCGCGGCGCCCGCAGTTCGCAGCACGAACGGGTAGCTGACGATCACGATGCCACCGCACGTCTGCGGAAAGCGCCACCCGTGCGTCGCGCTGGCGATGCACGAGCCGACGTCGGCGTCGTCGATCGTCGAATTCTGCACGATGGCAGCGGCGACCGTGCCAGCGTGGCCGATGGTGAACTGGATCATCACGCGGCCCTGCAGCGTAGCGTTCTTGACGAGCTTCTTCTCGTAACAGAAGCGCACCTCGTCGAGATGGCTCTGGATGATCCGGCGGATCATCTCCTTGTCCATGCTGCCCGTGTCCGCGACCGTCCTCGACGAGCACTCGTTTTCCCACGCGATGCGCATGCGGCCGGTGGCGCGCTCGTGCGGCGGCGAAAGGCGCAGGTCGCGCCACGCGCGCAAAAGGCAGGGTAGCGCGCTGTCATCCGGGAATGTGGAAGTCGCGATTTGCACGTTGACGACGCGGCCGCGGGTGTCGATCTCGATCTCGGCGTCGAGGCGGCCCCCGAAGTCGGGTCGCGTCGCCGTCTCGCGCTCGATGCAGGCGTAGAGGCCGCGGCTCTGCGTGGCCAACAACTTATCGAGATCTACTCTCTTCGCAGCCGCCGCGGACGCGGGTAACGGCGCGGTCTCGGCCATCGCCGCGGCGGCGACCGCGGGCGTTGACGGCGGGATCGTCGGATGGCAAGCGGCGACGAGCGTGAGGCAAACGAGTCGCGTGCGCATTTGTCCCGAGGATACCCGACCATCGGCACGTTCGTCGTGCCGTTCAAGCTGACGATCCCGAGGGCGGCGCCAGCTCGACACTGATGTCGGCGGCTTCGTTCTCAGATCGTGAGCGTGTCACCGACTGCCATTCAGTCGATGTACGTCCACCTGTTCGCTTCAAGCAAGTAGGTGGGTCGGCCAAAAGGCGGCAGCGCTATGTAGAAGAGGTGGGCCGATTTGCCGTCGCGTGAGGAGTAGAAAAACGAGTTGAAAGCGAGCGTGAATTTCGCCAGGGGAACTGACGGAAGGTAGCCGGGAACGAGGTCTTCGAGCCGCTGCGGGTAGCCACAATGGTCAGCCTTGTAGCGTTCGAGCGCGTCGATGACATGAGTCGCGTTGTGGCGGGCGAGCGCGTTGTTCGCGCAGATCGTCCCTAGCACGGCGAGCGCCAGAACCGCGTACGAACAAATCGTCGCGACGCCACGCCGCCGGAGCGCTGCGCCACCGCGCAGTGCGTCGATTAAGCCGAGCACGACCATGACGGCGGCGACGACGACCGTGATCGCGCCCTGGCAGAGCAGCAGCGCATCGACGAAATACAGAACGACGACCGTCCACAGCCCACCGCGAATTTCCCAGCCGAGCGCCTTGAGGCACATGCCGCGCATCAGCTTGATCATGCCGGTCGCCGTCCGTTTATTCCGACTGCGCTTCCTATTTAAGCTGACGATCTCGAGGGCGGCGTGGTCAGCGTGACATACTCGGGTTCGAAGCCAAAGGCGAAGCGTACGGGAGTTCTGCTGGTTCTCCCGAACACTGGCGGTTTCATCTCACAGGACGTCGAATTGTTGCGCGCTGCTGCCATGTGCCAAGCTCGCAGTCGAAATGGCGGACCGCCTCGGAGCGGCGACATTGGTTCCACTATCCCCCGCGACCGGCTGTTCGAGGCTTGGAGCAGCGACCAGACCCGGCGGGTGTGGGCGGTCTCGGCGACCGCCCACACCGTCAGATCCATCTTAGAAAGTGACCCCACGGTGTCTTTCCTCAAGATGGATCGGCCATGCCGCGCAGCATGGCTTGCCGAGCCCCGATAGATTAGTGGCAGGGCCGACAGTGGAGAACCGAACGAGAGATCGTTGCCGCGTTCCTCTGACCGCAGCGTAATAAGGATCTCCGCGAGTCCATGGGGGGCGACGCCGGAAATTATTGGTCCGGCACAGTGGTACGATACGCGCGATGCGAGCCATCGCTTTCATCGCGGTCGGCATCGTCGCCGCGATCACGTCGTGCAGCGAACCGGAACCGATTGGGCAGGAGCCCTGCAGCAATCCATTAGGTGCTGACGCCGGCGGCGTATTCGCCTACTCGCCCGCGTTGGAATGCGATTCACGGATCTGCCTCGTTGAGGCTGCTCCCCGCTCGCCCGGATACATCGCCGTCTGTACACGCGAATGCGCGTCGGACAGCGACTGCTTGACCCGCGTTCGCATCCTTTGCGACCGAGGCTACAGTTGCGGCAGCGTCGCCGGCTACACGCATCGGGTCTGCGTCTGCAGCCTTTTCCTCGACGGTGGCACTCAATAGACGCGCGTGTTCTGAAGCTTCACGAAGCGACTTCTCGATCTTTCCCGCCTACTCCCGCGAGCCGGCGCCGCGCATTTCCCGGGTTCAAATGAAACCCCCCGGATCCGCGTTAAGCGAATCCGGGGACTTGAGTGACCCCACGGTGTCATTCCTCAAGATGGATCGCACGTACCGCGCATCGTGGCTTGCAGACGCCCGATAGCTGGAAGCGAGAAGGCGGCGTTGCCCACGGTCTCGTTCACCGACCTGTCGCCATTGAGGGTCTCTTCCTCCATTCTCGACCCACGCGCGCCGCCCCGAGATGGAACCCTTTTCGAGTTTCTTTTTCTTGCGCCACATCGGGAACATCAGCTTCGACGACGTAGCTTGACCTCCGCGTCGCGACCGTGGCTGCAGCGACAAGGATTGTCGCCGCAGCCACCCTCTGGTACGGCGAATGCCAACCGAGTCGCTCATGCGGACACGAATGCTCGCGTTGGTGCGCGGTCTGATCACCCCTCTACCGCCACGGCCAGTCTGAGGAACGCGCGCGTCGGGCAGAGAAGCAGCGCTTGACAGATAAGATAACGCCGCGAACGCGGTCCCACGCCAATTTACGGCGCCGGTTCGGTGACCGCATTCATCTGAAGGGTAACTGCAGTCTGCGCCAACAGTCTCCCGTCGACCGACGCTCCCGTGTTCACGGCGATCAACGTCTTGGCCAGCACGACGCCCGCGAGGTGAGCGGTCGTTCCAACGCTCACAGCGCCGGCCACCTGCCAGAAGACATTCTTAGCCAGCGCGCCGCCGGTGAGCGTCACGCGCATCCCGTTGGCTTCGCGCAGCGTCCCCGCGATCTGGAAGACCCAGACGTCGTTGGGTCCGCCCGCGAGCGTGACGTCTCTCGAGACCAAAACATCCGTTCCCCACTTGTAGAGACCAGGCGCGAGCGTGAGCCCACCAATCTCGCCTGCGCCGAGCTCGGTGAAGTTGGGCGATACTCGACCCGCGGCATCGTTGTACGCGATCTCCATGTCGCCCACGGCCGCTGTCAATCGGGTCGCGTCGGTGATTCTGCAGGGCAGCGGGCCCGCCGCATTGACACTGTAGATGGTGCCGCTGACCTGGTCGCACGTGAGGTGAATGGCAGCGCCGGTAATCGGGCTGCTTCCAACATCACCCTTGATCGCGGACGTTGGAACGTCGGTGACTCCGCTTTTGCTCAGAATCGCGAACGTGTCCGTCAACCCGAGGCTCACCGGCGCTGGACCCTTGCCGGAGTGGGACAGCGCGCTGCTTCCGCTTCCGCTTTCGGGTCCACTTGCGCAACCGGCCAGCAGCAAGACAGCAAACCACGACGATATTGATTTGAAGGACGTTTCGATTTTTATCATCTGTTCCCATTCGCGAATGAGACGTGAAAGTTCGGTCGCGTGCGGATCAACCGAATGAGACGCGGGCTGACCGGGGCCGACTTCTTCTCAGGAGGAGGGGAGAGAACGCCTGGGAATGGTGCGTCTAGGAAGGCAGAGGAACGAAGTAGCTGTACGGGTGTTTGCGAGAGCTACCGTGACCGTTCCTTGGACTTATAGACACCCTGAGCACGCTGTCAAGGCGTGGTGTCAACCGGCGTGCGCGGCAGGACGGCGGTGAACGTCGTGCGATCGGGATTCGCATGAGCGTCGACTCGAATCTCTCCTCCGTGCGCCCGAATGATTTCTCGTACGATATATAGACCAAGACCCAGCCCTTTTGACTCCTTGGGTCCGCGCTCGAATGGCGCGAAGATCTTCGGTAGAAGCTCCCTACTGATTGCGCCCGCGTTCGTCACGCTCAGAACCGCACCGCCGGGCGTATTGCGCAGCGACACGGAGACGGGCATTCCGGCGCTGCCGTGTTGGATGGCGTTGCCGATCAGATTGGACACCACTTGCGCCAGTCGCATTCCATCCCATTCTCCGACGATCGATTCGTCCGAGTGCCAGTCGATCACGTGTTGCGGGTGAGCTGCCCTCAACTCCTCGATCGCGGACCAGCAGACCGACACGAAATTCGTCTGCGACCGCGCGATCGGGATCCCGCCGCCGAGCGCGCCACGCGTATAGTCGAGGATATTTTCGATGAGCGCGTTCATACGCGACGACGCTCGTGAGATACGCGTCGCCATGTTCCGGTGTCGCACGGACGCGCGGTGCAACTGGGCGGCTGACATCGAGATCGCCGTCAGTGGATTGCGGAGATCGTGACCGAGAACGCCGAGGATCACTTCTCGAGCCGCTCGATTTCGCTCGGCGCGCTCGATCTCGAAATGCTGACGGCGAAGCTCCTCCGCCTGCGCGCTGAGCGCCACCGATTGCAAATGCATACGCACAAAGGCACCAACTTTGTGACGAAGAATATCTGGATCGACAGGCTTGGTCAGAAAGTCGACGGCGCCCACGTCGTACGCACGGCGAATGGCGATGGGATCGGTGTCGAATGCGGTCAGAAAGATGATTGGCAGGTCGCGATGCTTGGGGCGCTCGCGGATGAGCGCGGCGGTGTCGATCCCATCGAGATAGGGCATCATCACGTCGAGCACCACGACGGCAATGTCACGGCGCCGCAGCTCTTCTATCGCTGCCGCTCCCGAGGTCGCGCGAACGATGGGCTGCCCCAGTGAGCCTAGCAATGCCTCGAGCGCAATGAGGTTGCGCTCCTCGTCGTCTACGATGAGGATGGTCGCGGGCACTAGTGGCTCACATCGCGGACGTCGCGCCAGCTGCAATGCAACGCCGGCGTCCGTGGGTTGATCGTGGGGTGCCCGTGCGCGCCGTCGATATGCAATGTCGTAAGAATTATAGCTTCCATATTGCGTGCAGCAATCATGTTGACCAGTCGCAGTCACCGGATTGACACAAATGGAAACGAGAGCCCCCGATCCTTCTGGTCGGGGGCTCTCGCTCGTCGTCGAAGATTGTTATTGTTTGGTGGCGCTGGGCTTATTGTCGGTTTCGGTGTCGGGACGGCCCCGCTTGCTCTTAGCCGTCTTCTCGGCGCTGTTGGTCCTGCCGGTATCGGTTCCCGTTGAGGGAGCGCCCTGCGAATCGGATTCAGTCGATCCGCTCGGCGGCGGGGGTGCCTTATCGGTTGACGGTGTGCTCTGCGCGTACGCGGCTGAAGTGAGAGTCAATGCGAACGCGGCCACGACCGAAATAAGTATCTTTTTCATGTAGCGGTCTCCTTGCCCCCACAGGGGGCTCTGTTTGCGTGTCGCGCCGCAGCCACCTCCAAGGCCGCTTCGCCGGAACGACACAACCGTTTGCCTGGAACAACAGACTCCGCCGAGTGAGATGAGGGTGCCTGGGAATTGCGGGCACAATTTGCGCGATCATTCGTTCCAGCGCACTAACGCGACGACTGGAAGACGATCGGTCTCCGCCAACGGCGCAACCACGACGCGCGGCGCACGATGATCTCTCGCGCGATCCGGTGGCGCGTCACGGGATCTACGTGTGCCCGTCGATGAATCCGCCGACGGTCCGTGCGTTGAACGCGCCTGGCGCTCGACGTCCTGCAACTCTTTCGCGAGTGCGCACGTCGCTCGAATCAAAGGGCGGCAAAGCATTCGGCACGACGAAGTCGTCGAGCAATAGTGCGCCACCAAGAGCGTCGTACTTGTCGGTGAAGTGCTCGCCATGCCGACCACAACCGTTCATTTGCGGATCTCGGACGCCAAGGAGCGATTTCGCTCGTGGGGGTCGCAACACCCCATCCTGGAATCGCTCGAATAGGGGACAAATGACCTCAGCTCGTCGAGAAGCCGCCCTGTGGGCGGACATCGCGCGGCACGACCGCTGCAGTGGTCGTCGAGCGGAGAGTGAAGACGTTGCCAAAAACTTTCATGGTCCTGATCTTTGCGTTGCTGCCCGCGTGCGAATTCAGGCTCCGCGGGCTCGACAGCCGCGCAGAGACGCCCGATCTCGCGTTCACCCGCTCCGACCTCGGCGGCGCGACCGACGCCTTGGCCGGATCTCCCAGTGTGATCGCCACCAACCTCGCGAGCGGCACGACGAAGGTTTCCGTCAACAAGCGAATCACCGCGACCTTCGACGATGCGATGGAACCCTCGACGATCAACGCGCTCACGTTCACCCTCAAGCAGGGCGCGACGCCCATCTCCGGCGCCGTGGTCCTCGATGCCGCGAGCCATACCGCGACCTTCACGCCGTCCGCTCCGCTCGGGCTCAGCCTCCTCTACACTGCAACGATCACGACCGGAGCCGAGAACACGGGCCACTCGGCGCTGCTGGCGAATTACGACTGGACCTTCACGACCGGCGCTTGCAGCCAGGCCGCGATCGTCCTCGGGTCTGCCGCGAGCTTCGCGGTCCTGGCGTACTCCACGGTCACGAACAGCGGGAAGACCACGATCGCGGGAGACCTAGGACTCAGCCCCGGCTCCTCAGTCACCGGCGCTCCCACGGTCACCGGCGCCGCGCACATCGACGATCCGGTAGCGGTCAAGGCGATCGCGGACCTCGCGACGGCGTACGCCGATGCTGCGGGGCGAACGCTCTGCGCGACGATCGTAGCCGGAGACCTCGGCGGGCAGACCCTGACGCCCGGCCTCTATGCGTCGAGCTCATCGCTGGCGATCTCGTCCGGGGACCTCACGCTCGACGCCGAGGGCGACGTTGATGCGGTCTTCATCTTCCAGATAGCCACCAGCCTCACCACCGCAGCCACGGACAAGGTCATCCTGGTCCATGGCGCCAAGGCCGCCAACATCTACTGGCAGGTCGGCACCGCTCCGTCGTTCGCGGCGACGAGCGCCTTCAAGGGGACGATCCTGGCGCACGACGCGATCTCGCTCGGCGCGGGCGCCACGTTGGACGAAGGACGGGCGCTGTCCTTGACCGCCGCGGTGAACCTGGACGGCAACACGATCGTGAAGCCCGCGACGTAGCGCAGCCGACTGCTGCTTCACGCTGTCGCGGTTTTTGACACGGGCGACGATAGGGTCATTGCTCGTCCTCTGGAGACTGACGAGACAGCGGGACCGTTCTCCGAGGCGATGCCCTTGCTTCGAGCGCCGAAGCTAACGGTGCACAGCTTCGGGATCACCGATCAGGGCCGGGTGCGCGAGTCGAACCAAGATCAGTTCGTCAACGCCAAGCTCAGTCGGGCCATTCAGTTACAGCAATCCAGCCTGGCTCAGCCCAAGACGCTGTTCGGCGACGAGCACGGCCATCTGTTCGTCGTCGCCGACGGTATGGGTGGGCCACGCGGGCGGGCAAGAGGCCAGCGCCCTGGCAGTCATCAGCATCGAGGAATTCGTACTAAACACGCTCAAATGGTTTTCGGCCTTCAAGGCGACAACATCCTCGCCGAGTTTCAAGTGGCGCTGCGGACGGCGGACGATCGGATCTTCGATGAAGTTTCGCGGCGGCCGGAGTTGAAAGGAATGGCCACTACCCTGACGATGGGATATTCGACCCATTCGGCGCTCTA
>JAQBQH010000310.1 GCA_028287105.1 Myxococcales bacterium | reverse complement strand
CCGCGTCGCGCGCAGCGCGACATCAGCGGGTCCGCTGGAGGAGCACGCCGCGAAGCGGCGACTGCGACGGATTCCGACGCCGGCAGCGCGCCTTGCTACCTCCGCGACCCCAGCCGTCTTTTCGCTTGACTGACCGGCCTTGCCCCTAGTCCGAGAGCGGGGCCAACAGGTTGACGCTGAAGCGCTCCTGGTCGTCGAGCCAGCGACGCTGCACGAACATGCCGGCGGCGCGCGCCAGCTCGTCGATCTGCGCCGGCGAATACTTGTACGAGCTCTCGGTGTAGATCGCCTCGCCCTCGGCGAACGCGACCGTCAGCGCCAGCGCGTCGATGCGCACCGACTGCGCGCGGCGGCTCACGATCTCGATCTCGACGCGGCCGACCCGCTCGTTCCAGCGGGCCCGATGCCGAAAGGCGTCGAGATCGAAGTGGCCGCCGAGATCGCGGTTGATGCGCTCGAGGAGATTGAGGTTGAAGCGCGCGGTGACGCCGGCCGCGTCGTCGTAGGCGGCCTCGAGCTCGGCGCGCGACTTCTGCAGGTCCACACCCATGACGAGCGCGTCGCCCGCCGACATCGTGGCGCGCACGCCGCGCAGGAACCTGGCGGCCTCGCCACGCCCGAAGTTGCCGACGTTGGACCCGAGCCACAACACCAGCTTCGGCTCGGGGCGGCGGCGCAGCCAGCGCAACCCGGCGCGATACTCGGCGGCGATGGCGGTGATCTCGACGCCGGCGTAATCGGCGAGCAGCGCGCGCGAGCTCGCTTCCAGCATCGAGCGCGAGATGTCGATGGGCACGTAGCGTACGCCGCCGTGCGCGCGCAGCGCCGCCTCGATCAGCGTGCGCGTCTTGGTCGCCGAGCCGGAGCCGAGCTCCACCAGCGCCGCGTCGTCGCCGATGCCGGCGATGATCTCGTCGGCGTGCGCGCGCAAGATGGAGAGCTCGGCGCGCGTCAGGTAGTACTCGGGCAGGGCGCAGATTTGCTCGAAGAGGGCCGAGCCCTCGGCGTCGTAGAAGTAGCGGCACGAGAGGCGCTTTGTGCGCGCGGTCAACCCGGCGCGCACGTCGGCCGCGAAATCGGAGGGGAGGGCGGCATCGGCTTCGACGAGCGTCAGCCGCTCCTTCACCGACGGTGCGAGCGCTCCGGGCATGGCTAGGCGTCCCGGGCGAGCCGAATCCCGCTGAACTGCCAGCGCGCGTCGGCGGGGAAGAAGTTGCGATAGGTGGCGCGTGCGTGCGAGCGCGGCGTGGCGCACGAGGCGCCGCGGAGGACCAGCTGGTTGCACATGAACTTGCCGTTATACTCGCCGAGCGCGCCGGCGAGGGGACGATAACCGGGGTAGGGCGCGTAGGCGCTCTGGGTCCATTGCCAACACTCGCCGAACATCTGCACGAGGCCGTCGCCGCGCGCGGGCGCGGGATGGAAGCGGCCGGCGTCGGCGAACGAGCCAGCGACGGGCAGGTCGCGCGCCGCCGTCTCCCATTCGAACTCGGTCGGCAGGCGGGCGCCGGCCCAGCGGGCGTAGGCATCGGCTTCGTACAAGCTGACGTGGCACACCGGCTCGGCGGCTACGAGCGCGCGCCGGCCGCTCAGCGTGAACAGCGAGCGGGTGCCGCCGTCGTCGCCGTCGCCGTCGCCGTCCTTTGGCTTATCGTCGAGTCGCCAGTAGAGCGGCGCGGTCCAGCCTTCGCGCTGAACCGTCGCCCAGCCGTCCGAGAGCCAGAGCTCCGGGCGCCGGTAGCCGCCGTCGGCGATGAAGGCGGCGTACTCGCCGGCGGTGACCAGTCGCGTCGCCAGCGCGAACGCGGGGACGAGCGCGCGATGGCGCGGCCGCTCGTTGTCGAAGGCGAAGCGGCCGCCGCCGCCCCCGCGGTCCGCGCGCTCGCCGCCGTCGCCGATTTCGCGAATGGCCTCGTCGAAGCCGACCCACTCGAGCGGCCGCGTCGCGCCCTCGTCGCCCGTCGCTGCCGCCGCGCTCGCTCGATACACGGGGTCGAGCGGGTTGAGCCCGAAGAGGTGCTTGAGATCGGTGATCAGCAGCTCCTGATGCTGCTGCTCGTGATGCAGCCCCAGCTCGATCACGTCGGCCGGCACCTCGGCCGCCTGCAGCGCGCGCATCTCGGCATCGACATGCGCGCGATAGGCCATCACCTCCGCCACCGTCGGTCGCGTCAGAAGACCGCGCTCGGCCCGCGTCCAGCGCTCGCCGACCGCTTCGTAATACGAGTTGAACAGGTACTGATACCGCGGATGGAACGGCCGATATCCGGCCCGCGTCGCGAGGACGAAGCTCTCGAAGAACCAGGTCGTGTGCGCGAGGTGCCATTTGACCGGGCTACAGTCGGGCATCGACTGCGCGCCGTAGTCCTCGACGGCCAGGCCCTCACACAGCGCCTCCGTCGCCGCCCGCACGACCGCGTAGCTCAATTCACTCGGTCTCCGCGTCATGCGCATGCCCGATGGCCTGGCGCAGCTTCTTCTCGAGCTTCTTGCAATCGAAGGTCACCTTGCCGAAGGCTACCTTCACCACCGCCGTCGCGGGAATGGTGAAATCGCCGTTGTTCTCCACGTAGACCGTGAGCTCGCGCCCGTCCGGCGAGACGGCGCGAATCGCTCCGAACTCCTCCGACCGGTCCGAGGTGTACGCCTGAAACCCAACCGCGATGCTGTCGTTCATGGTTTCTCCTGTCCCCTCCCACGCTACACGCTCTTGCCGGCCTGGAGTAGATGCCGGCGGCGAACACAGTGTTGCACCGATGCCGCCGCCGCCGCCGCCGCCCCATGCTACGGTCGCCGGGCCCTGTGGCTCAGGCAGGTGCAGGAGGCGGTGGTGGCCGATCTCTATCAAGACCGACGCGCACAGATGTTCCCGCGGCTCGCCGCCGCGCAGATCGCGCGCATCGCGGTGCACGGCACGCGTCGAAAGGTCCGTCGCGGCGAGATCCTGTTCGAAGTGGGCGAGGTCAACCGCTGCTTCTTCGTCGTCGTCTCCGGCAAGCTCGAGATCGTGCAGGTGGGCGAGCGGGGCGTCGAGCAGCTGATCACCGTACACGGCGCCGACGAGTTCACGGGCGAGGTCGACATGATCACCCGGCGGCGCAGCCTCGTGCGCGGCCGCATGTCCGAAGAGGGTGAGGTGATCCAATTCGGCGGCGACGAGCTGCGCGCGATCGTGCAATCCGACACCGAGGTGAGCGACGTCCTGATGCGCGCGTTCATCTTGCGTCGCATGGCCATCATCGCGGGCGGCCACGGCGAGATCGTGCTGGTCGGGTCGCGCTTCTCGGCCGGCACGTTGCGCTTGAAGGAGTTCCTCGGGCGCAACAACGAGCCCTACTCCTCGATCGACGTCGACAGCGACGTCGGCGTCGAAGAGCTGCTCGAGCACTTCCACGTCACGGTCGCCGACGTGCCGGTGGTCATCTGCCGCGGCGAGCACCTCTTGCGCAATCCGACCAACGAGCAGGTTGCCCACTGTCTGGGATGGACCGCGCCGCTCGACGAAGCGCACATTCATGATCTCGTCGTCATCGGCGCCGGCCCGGCGGGCCTCGCCGCCGCGGTCTACGCCGGGTCGGAGGGGCTCGACGTCCTGGTGCTCGAAGGCAATGCGCCGGGCGGGCAGGCCGGCTCCAGCTCGAAGATCGAGAACTACCTCGGCTTCCCGACGGGGATCTCGGGTGCGGCGCTGGCCGGTCGGGCGCTCACGCAGGCGCAGAAGTTTGGCGCCGAGGTGGCCATTCCGCGCCACGCCGAGAAGCTCGACTGCAGCCGCCGCCCCTACTCGATCGCGATCGACGGTGAAGGAGTGGTGCGCGCGCGCGCCGTGATCATCGCGTCGGGCGTGCAGTATCGCAAGCTGCCGCTCGAGAACCTGGCGGCCTTCGAAGGCGCGGGGATCTACTACGCGGCGACCTACGTCGAGTCGAAGGTGTGCGGTGACGAAGAGGTCATCGTCGTCGGTGGTGGAAACTCGGCCGGGCAGGCGGCGGTGTTCCTGGCGCAGACCGCGGCCCACGTCCACATCCTCGTCCGCGGCGACGGGCTCGCCGACAGCATGTCGCGCTACCTCATTCGACGGATCGAAGAGAGCCCCAAGATCACGCTGCACGTGCGCACCGAGATCGAAGCGCTCGACGGCGATCGCCACGTCGAGAGCGTGCGCTGGCGCCGTCGCAGCGAGCCCGAGGCGGAGGCGCGAAAGGTCCGCCACGTCTTCTGCATGACCGGCGCCAGCCCCAACACGCAGTGGCTGCAGAGCTGCGTCGCGCTCGACAACAAGGGGTTCGTCAAGACCGGCCCCGACCTGTCGCCCGAGGAGCTCGGGGCCTCGCGCTGGCCCAACGGCCGCGCGCCATTTTTGCTCGAAACCAGCAGGCCGGGCGTGTTTGCCGTCGGCGACGTACGCGCGAACAACGTCAAGCGAGTCGCGTCGGCCGTCGGCGAAGGCTCCGTCTGCGTTCAGTTGGTCCACAAGGTCTTGCAGGAATAGCGAGGAGAAGACGATGGAACGCTGCGAGCACTTCGATCACATCAAGGGAGTCTCGGCCAAGACCGAGGGCTGCGAAGAGTGCCTCAAGATGGGCGACACCTGGGTCCATCTGCGGCTGTGCCTGGAGTGCGGCCACGTCGGCTGTTGCGACGATTCGAAGAACAAGCACGGCACCAAGCACTTCCACCACACCAAGCATCCGATCATGCGGTCGGTCGAGCCGGGGGAAGAGTGGGGCTGGTGCTATCCGGACGAGCTGTTCCTCGACTTCACCGATCCCAAGCACCCGGTCGTCGCCGAGCAGTAGGGTCGCGGAAGGCGTCGGGCGTGGTGCCGGTCCAGCGACGGAAGGCGCGCACGAAGCTGGCCGCTTCGGAGTAGCCGACGCGCTCCGCCACGTCGGCGATGGTGAGCGTGCTGTCGCGCAGGTAGCGCTTGGCGAGCGCGGCGACCACCTCGTCGGTGAGCGCGCGAAAGCTGGTGGCCTGCGCCGAGAGCTTCCGGCGTAGCGCGCGGCCCGACATTCCCACGGCCGCGCCGACGCGATCGATGTCGGGCAAGAGGCGTTGCGCGGTGACGGCGACGGTGATCTCCCGTCGCACGCGGTCGACGACGTCGTCGCCGTCGCGCTGGCCCCCGGCGAACGCCTGCAGGTGCTCCTTGAGCACGTCGAGGCCGAGCGCGTTGGTATCGGCCGCCGCCCGATCGTTGGTGAAGTCGCCCACCGCGGCCGCTTGCGGCATGTCGAAACGGACCGTGCAGCCGAAGTGCGCCCGATAGCGCGCGGCCTCGGCCGGCTCGGGATAGT
Source organism: Myxococcales bacterium (assembly GCA_028287105.1). GTDB lineage: Bacteria > Myxococcota_A > Polyangia > Palsa-1104 > Palsa-1104 > JAQBQH01. The sequence continues at coordinate 23,901 of JAQBQH010000310.1, read as the reverse complement.
CGAAGTCGAAGCTGCGCAGGATCTCCTGGTGCGTCTCGGGCCAGAAGCTGCGCGCCGTCTCGGCGACGAACGCGAGCTCGCGATCGAGATAGAAGCGCCGCAGCGGGCCGAGGTCACCGTCCTCGATGAAGACCAGCCGCCCGCCGCGCTCGTTCTCTTCGAACTCGAGCAGGAAGAAGGTGAAGGTCAGGTGCGAGTACTGCACGAAGAGGCGGATGACCTCGCGCACCGTCGGCGTGACGGCGGCGACGGCACCGAGGAGGCCGAAGGTGGCGGGGTGGTAGTGGCGGCCGGCGTCGAGGCCGAGGGCGGGATCGCCGGTCCGGTCGAGGAGCGCCTGCACCAGCGCGTGAACCTGCTCGACGGGGACGGCGGCGTGCGGATCATCGAGCAGCGCGCGCGCGACGCCGGCCTTGCGCAGGAGCTCGTCTTCGTCGAGGCCGCGCTCGCGTGCCAGCGCCAGGAGCGGCGGGATTCCTAGAACCCCGTGGCGGCTGAGGGTCGCGTGTGGCACCGGTCAATTGTATCAAGCGTTCGGCCGGCTCGGCCATTTTGTCTGCACGCCGACTCTGGGACGATGAGGGCGGGTGGGTATCAACTCAGCGGCCCGTCCGAAGGAGCTACGATGCAGAATTCACCTGTTGTTCTGACCCTGGCACTGCTCTCGGCGGTCGGTTGCGGCGGCTCCGGCTCTACGATGACGAGCGGGTCGAATCCCGACATGTCGTCCGGGGTGGTGGACGCGGGGCCGACGATCGAAGGTCAGCACGGGACCGTCATCGACTATTTCAGCAACATGCCGCTGGCCGGTTTCACCGTCAGCGACGGGAATAATACGACCACGACCGACGCCAACGGCGGCTTCCTCCTGCCGGCGCCGGCAGGCGTGGCGCTGGCGCCGACGGTGAGCGGGCCGATGTACACGACGCTCCATCTGCCGGAGGCGATGGCAGCTGGCGTCGACGTCAACCGCGGCGCGATTCCGATCCCGAGCTCCTCGACGTTCATGCTCGAGCAGCAGGTGTTGAGCAACGATCAGACCAAGGCGCTCGTGCAGATCACGGTGCTCAAGAGCAGCACGTGCGCGAGCATCGCCGGCGGCACCATCACGGTGAGCTCGCCGGCAGGAGCGAGCGTGAAGTACTTCACGACGCAGGGTCTGCCCACGGGGACCGCGTTCGCAGAGGTCGACGTCGCGCGCAACAAGCCCGTCGCGGTCGTGTACGACGTCGAGCCGGGGGAGCAGCTCGAGCTCACGATCACGCACCCGACCTGCACGGTGGCGCCGCGCTCGAAGCCCGTCGACGGCATGCTCCTGAGCGGCCACGTCCTCACCACCGCCACCGAGCCCGACGATCACAACTCGTCGCTCGTGTTCTTGCTCGAATAGGCGGCAGCCGCCTTCTGCTAGGCCGTGGGGCGGCGGTCGACCTGCCAGGCCTCCCAGGTGGCCAACGTCCTCTCCGCGCGCTCGGTCGCGTCCTTCGCCCACAGGGAGAGCGCCTCGTTATCGAGCGGCAGCTCGCTGAGCGCGACCAGGAGGCCCGCCGCGTTGGCGAGCGAGTCGATGATCGCGTTGGGCGCGAGCGCCACGAGCGCCAGCTCGAGCGCCGTCGCGACCTCGCGCTGGAGGTGACGCAGCTTCATCGGCGGTGGATGGTTCATCGGTGTGCTCCTCCGATTTTCCGATAATCATCGCGTCCGCGCCTGTCAACGGGAGGCGTCGAGCAGGGCCCACCAGCCGAGCAGCGGGGTGACGACCGCGCCGAGCGCCGCCGCGAAGCCCGCCTTGAACAAGATAAAGCTGGTCGTCGGCAGCTGGTGCGGGCCGACGAGCGAGAAGAACAGAACGACGGGCGCTCCCACCAGCACGACCGCGGCGACGCCGAGGAGCGCGCCGCGCATCACGACCGTGCGTCGCGTCCACACCGACGAGCGCAGCTCCGCTTTGGGGAGCAGCGGCAACTTCCGCCACGCGACCTGCGCGCGCACGATGGGTGTCGCGATCAGCGCCGTCAGGAGCGGCAGCACGAACGAGGTCACCAGCGTATCGACGGCGATGCTCGACGAGCCCCACAGCGGCACCGACGTCGCCTTGCGGAAGACCCACCACGCCATCGCGCCGTTGAGAAGAAAGTTTACGATCGACGATCCGATCACTTCGTCGACGAGGAGAAAGCGGCGATGCGCGCGTGAGAGGGGCGCCGGCATGCGCGGCAGTGTCGCACGAGCCCCGCCGCGCCGCCCGCAAACCTGTCGTTTCGCCCGCTTGACGCGCTGCGTGGCCTGCCGTCGCGGCTGGGGGTACCCATTGACCCGGAACCACTCTCGCGAAACGGAGGAATAGAATGCGACTACACGTACCGCTCGGAATCTGCATGCTGCTCGTCGGCGGTTGCAGCAACAACCTCGATCAGCAATCTGCGACCAAGGTGATGACCTCGGCGCTCAACGGCACGGCCGCCGCGCAGGTCAAGCTCAAGCCGGTCGCCGGCGCCGGCAGCGCCAGCTTCGACGGGGACATCCAGAACCCGGCCGGCAGCGGTAGCGCCCACGTCACCGGCTCGGCAGCGTCGACGGCGGCCGGCTTCAGCGTCAACTTCGACATCGCGTTCGCGCACTGGACCGATCTGGCGTCGAACGTGACGCTCGACGGCTCCCTGCACGAAGCGGCCGCGTTCTCGACGATGAGCCCGTTCGTCGGCTCGGTGAAGATCACCGGCGACCTCGCCGCGACCGGCGCCGTGCAGGCCGCCGTCGCCTTCGATCTCGCCCTCGACTACAGCCCCACGAAGCTCCAGGTCGTCGGCAACGTCGGCGGCGCGTCCTTGAACGCGACCCTCGGTCTGTAAGCTCCAAGCAACTCCCCCACGACAGCTCGGCGTAGCGCAAATGTGAGACCTCGCGGACTCGGTGCGATCGATCGTTTGCAGTGCGGCGGCGCTAAGTCGCCGGAATTCGTCGTCGTGAATGTGGCCTCCGTCGTGCTCTAGGCGGGCGGCATGACGATCTTCAGAACCTCGTTCATTGCGGTGTGGCTGCTCGCGGGCTGCGCCGGCGGCGGCGCGAGCATGCCGCCCGATCCATCGCAGCCGGCCGGCGATCTCGCCGACCTCGCCAACGGTGATGTCTCCTCGTCTCCCGATCTCGCGCCGTCCGCGGGCGCCGCAGATCTCGGTACGCCCGCGTCGCACGATCTCGCGAATCCGCCGCCTCCGCCGACGAAGAAGGTGCTGAACGTGACGTGGCAGGGGCAACAGACCGGCTACTGGTGCGGTCCCGGCTCGACGCGAATGGCGCTCTCGACCCGCCTCGCCAGCCCGCCGACGCAGCAGACGTTGGCGAGCTACATGGGCACGACCACCAACGGCACCGACGACGTCAGCCTCGTGCGTGGCGCGCTCAATCACTACTTCGCCACCAGCTTCTTCCAAGCGAAGTACATGGCCGATCCGCCGCCGCAGTCCGAGCGCGATCTGCTCAAGCACGACGTCGTCTACGACATCGACCACGGCTATCCGCTCGTCGCCAACGTGGTGAGCGGCTGGCGTCCGCCGGGCTATCCGGGCGGAACCATCTACCACTACGTCGCCGTCGTCGGCTACGACCAGAGCGGCGATCGCGTGCTCATCGCCGATCCCGCCGGTGACGGCGCGGGCGGCTCGAGCTGGAGCAACGTGCCGCGCACCTACTGGATCTCCGTCTACGACCTCGGCACCTGGATCGGCGGCAAGGGCTACACCGCGTGATGCGCGCTCTACACAAGGAGTCGGCCATGAGAAGCTCGATCTACCTCTTCGGAATCGTCGCGCTCGTCGGCGGCTGCGGCACGGTCGACGACGGCGTCGGCGAGAGCAGCGCGGCCGTCACGGCGCGGAAGGGCGTCGACTACTCGTTCGGCCGCCCCTCACCGTCGGGGCTGAAGAGCGCCGGCTACAGCTTCGCGGCGCGCTACTACAGCTACGACAACGGCGGAAGCCACGGCAAGATCCTGTTCGCCGCCGAAGCCAAGGCGCTGCTCGCGGCCGGCGTCGACATCGTGTCGAACTGGGAATACGCGGCCGACGACGCGCTCGGCGGCTTCAACTCCGGCGTCGCCGACGCGAAGGTGGCGAACAGCCAGGCGGCCGCGGCCGGCGCACCGGCCAATCGGCCCATCTACTTCAGCGTCGACTTCGACGCCACGCCCGCGCAGCAGGGGCCGATCAACGACTACATGGACGGCGTCGCCTCGGTCCTCGGACGCAACCGTACGGGAGCGTATGGTGGCTACTACGTCGTCAAGCGGCTGTTCGACGCCGGCAAGATCACGTTCGGCTGGCAGACCTACGCCTGGTCGGGAGGACAGTGGGATGCGCGCGCGCAGCTCAGGCAGGTGCAGAACGGAGTCAACATCGCCGGCGGCGCCTGCGACATCGACCAGTCGACCGCCGACGACTTCGGCCAGTGGGGCCACTCGGCGGCGTGGGGCGCGAAGTTCGTCAGCCAGTCGTTCCCCTATGCGTCGACGCCGATCACGATCCGCTGCGGCGAGAGCCTCGCGGTCGACATCGTCTTGCGCAACGTCGGCACCTCGACCTGGGACGCCAACACCAAGCTTGGCACGACCATGCCGCGTGATCGCGCCAGCAAGTTCGCGGCAGCGAATTGGGCGGCGCCGAACCGCGCGTCGCACGTGACCGGCACGGTCGCGCCCAACGGCACCTACCAGTTCAACTTCACGTTTCAGGCGCCGACGGGCGCGGCCTGCGTTCCCGGCATGTACCACGAGTACTTCGGGGTCGTGCAGGAGGCGGTTTCGTGGTTCAGCGACAGCGGCGAGGCCGGGCCGCCCGACAATCAGCTCGAGGCGCTCATCAACCTGGTTCCGGCGAACGCGCCGGCCGGGGACATGGCGCTCGTCGGTGCCAACGCCGATCTGGCGGGCGAGCCGGGCAGCGGCGGCGACGATGGTGGCGTGGTAGACGAGCCCGGCAGCGGCGGCGGGAGTGGCAGCGGCGGCGGCGGCGGCACCGGCACCGGCGGTAATGGCGCGACGGGCGGCAAGGGCGGCTGCAGCGTCGGCGGCGAAGCGGGGGCGGATCTACCGCTCGCGGCTCTCGGGCTGCTGCTCCTCTTCTTCTCGCGCTCGCGCTCGCGGTCGTGGTGGTGGCGGCGGCGCGCGGACTAGCCCGTCCGCGTCTTCAAGTAGGCGTTGATCTGCCGCTCCCATTCGGGACCCGAGCTCCCGTCTTCCAGCGACAGCGCCTCGACGCGCGCATTGGCCTCTGGGCAGAGCGCCGTGCGCTCGTAGGTCACCTCGACGTGCGTGCGCGCTCCGCGCGCGCTCAGCCGTAGCGTGATGAGCGCCGTCATCATCTTGGGAACGACGTAGACGTACTGCACCACGCCACGCTCGAGATCGAGCTGGCTGTTGACCCAGACCGCGTCGTCGTCGGCGTCGTCGCGCCGGACGGTGAACACCATACCGCGCCGGTCCTCCGCCGGCGCCGGATGCACGAAGCGCGGCTCCCAGCCCGGCGCCCAGACCCGCTCGCGCTCGGCACCGAACAGCGGCCCCACCTCGGCGGCCGGCGCCTCCGCGATCAGCTCGAACGTCGCCTTCCGATGCGCGAGCATCATTCCGACCGCTCCTTGAGCTTGTGGCTGTGGCTGGCGCCGAGCTTCACGCCGTAGATCCGCTTGAGGTCGGCGATCTGTTTGAGCGTCTCCTTGGAGAACGGCGCCTTGCCTTCGAAGGCGTGCAGGACGATCCCTTCCAGGAGATCGCCGAGCGACAGCTCCTTGAGCTCGGCCAGCGCCTTGAGCACCTTGAGCAGACCCTTCTCCAGTCGGACACCGGTCTGGACCCGTTCGACTTCTTCAATCATGGTACCAAGGTACCACGGTAGCCGGGGCACCGCCGCACCAAGCAGCTCGGAGTGTGAGGTCGCGCACGCCGACGCTGCCGATCCTGTTTGGCTGCGTGCGAGCGACAGTTGTAGGCTCCTCGCATGGGCGCAGCGGAAGCGACGGACGGCGGCGGCGAGCTTCAATTCGACCAGGCGGAGTACACGGCGCCCGAGGCGCGGGCGTGCGCGTTGTGTCGCGCCCAGGCTCGCGAGCAGTACTACGCGCTCAACGGCACCACGCTGTGCACCGAGTGCCACGGGCGGCTCCGGGCGGAGCTGGCGCAGGGAACGGGCGCGCGCTTCTTCGCCGCGCTCGGTTGGGGCGGCGGTGCGGCGCTGCTCGGCGCGGCCATCTACTACGCCATTCGCGTCGCCACGGGGTATGAGCTCGGCCTCGTCGCCATCGTCGTCGGCGTCCTCGTCGGCAAGGGCGTGGCGCGCGGCGCACGCGGGCGCGTCGGTCTCGGCTACCAGCTCCTGGCGGTGTTCTTGACCTACTTCGCCATCATGCTGACCTACGTGCCGGAGGTCGCGCGCGTGTGGAGCGAGCAGCAGGGCTCGGCGGGTCCGATCGCCCGCGTGATCCTCGGGCTCTTCATGGTCGGCATCACGCTGGCCTCGCCGATCGTCGTCGGCTTCCAATCGCCGCTGTCGCTCGTCATCACCGGCATCGCGCTCTACGAGGCGTGGAAGTACACCAAGGCGGCGCGGCTCGTGATCACCGGGCCGCACGCGCTGGCGACGGTGTCGTCGCCGCCACCGCCGCCGTCGCCGCCGCCGCCGCCGTCGCCATCGCCAGCGAGCGATGGCTGATGGCTGAGCCCCTAGCTGCGATGCCGGCGCGTTGCGTGCGCTGCGCGAGCGAGCTGGCGCCGACGCTGCTGGCGTGCCCGGCGTGCGGCGCGCTTGTGCACGGGGCCGAGCTGAAGGAGCTGGCGGCGGCCGCCACCGCGGCGACGGGCGCCGGCGATGTCACGGCCGCGTTGACCGCGTGGCGGCGTGCGCTCGATCTCTTGCCGGCGCAGACGCGGCAGCACGGCGAGATCGCGTCGCGCGTGCAGGCGCTCTCGCGCGCCATCGATGCGCCCGCGCCGGCGACGTCGCCGCACGCACCATCGGCGCACGCGTCGTCAGCCTCGGCACCGTCGGCACACCCGACGGCAACCGTGTCGAAGCGCGGCTGGAAGCTCGGCGGCGGCGCGGCGGGCGCGGCGCTGCTCGGCCTCCTCGGCAAGGGCAAGCTGCTCCTCTTCGGCCTCACCAAGCTGACGACGCTCGGCTCGATGGCGCTCGCGTTCGGTCTCTATCTGACGCTGTGGAGCTGGAAGTTCGCGCTCGGCTTCGTCGCATCGATCTACGTGCACGAGATGGGGCACGTGTTCGCGCTGCGCCGCTACGGCATCGCCGCCACCGCGCCGATGTTCATCCCCGGGCTCGGTGCGCTGGTGCGGCTCAAGCAGCATCCGGCCACCGTCGCCGAAGACGCGAACGTCGGCCTGGCCGGTCCCATCTGGGGACTCGGCGCGGCGCTCGCCGCGTTCGCCGTCGGTCTCGCCGGTGGCGGCGCCATCTGGACGGCGATCGCCCAGGCGGCGGGCCTCCTCAACCTGTTCAACCTGATGCCGCTCGGTCCGCTCGACGGTGGCCGCGCCTTCAACGCGCTCTCGCGCCCGCAGCGCTACCTGATGTCCATGGCGCTGATCGCCGCCTGGCTCCTGACCCGCAACGGCGTCGTGCTCCTGGTCTTCTTCGTCGCCCTCGGCCGCACCTTCGGCGCGCACGCACCCGAAAAGCCGAACTGGAAGATTGCCGTCGAGTACCTCGTCCTCGTCGCCGCGCTCACCTATCTCGCCGCGCTGCCGGTGCCGGCCGCGCGTTAACGAAGCTGCGGCTTCGGCAGGAACGCCGTGAAGCAGTGCTCGATGCCGAGCTCTCACGGTGGCTGCGGATGAGCTACCCGGCCGAGGCCGACGAGCTGTCGCTCGACGATCCGCGCGTGCGCCTCGGCGAGACGCTGTTCGCGAGCTGGATTCTGCTGTTGGGCCTGGTGCCGGTCGAGCGGATGCGGGTGACGCTGGTCGAGATCGATCCGGGGCGGAGCTTCGTCGAGCAGTCGGGCGTCTCGATGCTGCGCTTCTGGCGGCACGAGCGGCGCATCGAGCCGACGGCCGGCGGCTGCGTCCTCACCGAGACGCTGACCGTCGCCGCGCCGCTGTCGCTCATGACGCCCGTCGTCGGCTGGCTGGTCCGCCTCTTCTTCGCGCACCGCTACCGCCGCCTGCGAACGCTGTTCGCGTGAGGCGTCAGAGCGAGTCGTAGAGCGACTACTTCGTAGGCGACGTCTAGGAGACTCGCGCCCAGAGCGCGTCGACCGCGCCGCTGACGTGATTCCACTTGTCGGTGAAGTCGGCCTTCACCGTTTCCCACGTGGTGGCGGCGGCGGCTTCGAAGGCCGCCAGATGCTGCCGCGCCGCAACGTCCAGCTTCTTCAGCTCGGCGAGCTCTGCCGTCAGCTTCGTCTTCACGTCGGCGCTGGCCTTCTCCGCCTTGAGCTGCAGCTCCTCGAGCCGGACGCTCCACTGCTTGAGCTGCAATTCCATCTGTTCTTGATAGCTCTCTCGGGTCGTCATCGATTGGTCCTCGTCGGGCGGGATGTGGTGGAAGGTGCGAACGACAGGATGGTGATGGTCCGCTGATGCGCAAGGGGCGATCGCTGCGCCACGCCTGGCTGGCGAGGCAACCCCTTGCCGAAGCGCCAGTCGTGATTAGGTTGTATTTGTCCCCGAAACATCCCCGACCTGCTTCACCACTCGCTGAAGCAGCTCCTTCCGAGGCCTCCAAGAAGGCCGCTTTCTCGACCTCAAGAACCAACCACGGAAGGTGTGCTGCGATGTCGCTTCGCGTCGTTTTCGCCATGCTTGCGCTTTGGGGCGCGTCGGGTGCTGCAAGCGCCCATAAGCCCGGTGCCTCGAGCGCCCAGAAGCATCGTCGGGCCAAAGCGGCGTTGGTGCTCCATGAGCCAGCCGTCCCGTCGAGCAATGACGGCGCGACCATCGACGCGGGCACCGGCACCGTGCTGGTCGTTTCACCTGCCGCGAAGGTCCGGACCACGTTCGTCGAGCTCCATTCGGCGCGCGTCGAGAAGGACCTCATGCTGTTTCAGCCGACGGGCATCGGCCTCACGCCCTCGCGCCGTCACGAGGCCGAGCTGTTCGAAGCCGCGCCGGTCAAGAAGCAGTTCCGCTTCGTGGCTGCGGCAGCAACCGCCGAGAGCCTCGACGTCCGCCGTGACCGCGACCGCCTCGTGCTCTTTCGCGGCCCGCAGCCGCAGGGCGCCGCGGTGGCGCTCGGCCTGGCGATGTTCGGGACCATGACCGTTCTTTCGGCACACATGCCGCGCCCGGTGCGGGTCGTCTTCGATGGCCCGGTGCATCTCGGCCCCGCCATCTTCGACGGCGGCGGCATGGGCGCAGGCATCGCAGGGCGATTGTAGTTCTTCGACTATCACTTCAAAGGAGACAACCTGGAAACCACCAAGCACGAGCACAAGAAGCAGCTTCACGAGCGAGTTCTAGAACGCACCAGTCAGATGAACGCGACGCTGCTCGGCCTACAGGCCGACCAGCAGACCGCCACGAGCGAGCGGGCACGCGCCGTCGAGGAGGCGCTGGCCGCATTGCAGACGCATCTGAGCGGCGGCTGGGACTCGGTCGACGAGTCCGGATCGGCCGCGATCACCAGGTGGCTCGACTCGTCCCGCTTCCTGTTCGACGTGAGCGCGCCTGTCACCGCGACCCCGGCCGCCGACGCAAAGCTGATGGTCGACGCGACCCTCGTCGTTCACGCCACCGGCGTCGTCGACGCGACCGCGCCTGCCGATGCGACCCCGGCCATCGACGCGACCCTGGTCGTTCACACGACGCCCATCATCGAGGCCACGCCGGTCGCCGCCGCGGCTCCCGTTGTCGAAGGGACGGTGCAGTCATGAGACGCATGATTCTCGGCCTTCTCCTCGTGGCCGGTTGCGCCGACGATGGCACCTCGGGCGGTGACGGCGGCGGCAACGCCGACCTCGCGACCGCGGGCACGCACGACATGGCGACCTCGCCGCCCGATCTGACACCGTACAACCCGCAGAATCCCGCGGGCGCGGGCCCCGCGGTCGTCGACGTCGGCACCGCGGCCAACCTCGCCTCGGCCGGCGCCTACGTGCTCCTCGCCAAGACTGGAATCACCAACGTCACCGGCTCGATGATCACCGGCGGACACCTCGGCGTCAGCCCCGCGGCCGCCAGCACCATCACCGGCTTCGCGCTCAGCATGCCGCCGTCGACGTTCTCGACCTCGGCTTCGGTCGTTGCGCCGTCGAAGGTCTACGCCAGCGACTACACCACGCCGACTCCGACCAACCTGACCACGGCCGTGCTCAGCATGCAGGGCGCCTATACCGACGCGGCGGGGCGCACCAATCCCGACTTCCTCAACCTGAGCGGCGGTAATCTCGCCGGCCTGACGCTCGTCCCCGGCCTCTACACCTGGGGCACCGGCGTCACGATCCCCAACGACGTCACCCTCTCGGGCGGCGCCAACGACGTCTGGATCTTCCAGATCTCGAACGACCTCGATGTCACCACCGGCAAGAAGGTCAACCTCACCGGTGGCGCGCTCGCCAAGAACGTCTTCTGGCAGGTCGCCGGCCAGGTCACGATCCACGCGAACGCGCACTTCGAGGGCGTCATCCTCTGCAAGACGGGGATCACGCTCCAGACCAACGCGACGATGACCGGCCGAGCGCTCTCCCAATCGCTCGTCGCCATCGATAACAACGCCATCACCGCTCCGTAACCCCCCACCGTAGACCCCCCTGTCGTGCGTTCCGCGCTCGCTTTCTTCCTCGCTGCTGCCCTCAGCGGCGCATGCGCTCATTCCGTCGACGACGCGCGCCAGCGCGTGCACAGCATCGCCTTTTCCGGCCTGCGCCACGTCAACGAGAACGACCTCCGCGAGAAGCTGACCATCGGCGCCTACTTCGACCCGCTCGCGTTCCAGATCGACCTCCACCGCATCGAGCTCTACTACCGCGCGCGTGGATTCTTCGATGCGCGCGTCGTCTCCACCGACATCGTGCAGGGCGGACCGCGCCACAGCGTCGACGTCAAGATCAACCTCGACGAAGGGCCGGCCACCAAGCTGGCCGCGGTCAAGCTCGGCGGCCTCGACACGATGGGAGACGACGCGCGCGACATTCGCAGCTACTTCCTGCTCAAGAAGGGGCAGCTCTTCGACTACGAATTCTATCTCGCGCAGAAGGATCTCATCGAGCAGCGCCTGAAGGCGCTCGGCTACGCCTTCGCGGACGTCCAAGGGCACATCGTCGTCGATCGCGATCGCCGCCTCGCCGACGTCGCGCTCGTGGTGACCGCCGGCCCGCGCGCGGTTCTGGGCCAGGTCGAGATCCGCGGTCTCGAGCACATCGACGCCCGCAAGCTCCTGCGCCACGGCGGCCTCGTCCCCGGCACGCGCTTCTCGCTCGACGCGCTCGCCGACGCGCGCTCCAAGATCTCCAACCTGCGCCTCTTCTCGCTCGTCAACCTCGAGTACCACGCCAATCCCGACCATCCCGACGTCGTCGACCTGGTGCTCACCGTCAAGGAGAGCACCTTGCGCGCGTGGCGCGTGGGCGCCGGGGTCAGCTTCGACTTTCAGCGCATGGAGGTGCGCGGGCGCCTCTTGCACATGCGTCGCTACTTCCTCGACGGCATGCGCACGCTGCAGCTCCGTCTCGAGCCCGCCTACGTGACGGTGCCGAACTTCTGGCAGCCGGTGCGCCACGGTCCGGCCGCCACCGCCGAGGCCGAGCTCACGCAGCTCGACGTCATCTTTCCGCGTGACGAGCTCAAGGTCACCGTCGGCTATGACCTCGGCCTCGAGTATGCGTTTCAGTATCACGGCCCGCGCGCGCAGCTCGGCTACTCGCGCACGTTCTTTCACGACCGCCTGCAGGTGGGCCTCTCCTACAACTTCCAGGAGTTCCTCTTCTTCAACACCGACCCGGCGCTGTTGCAAGACCCGGCGCTGTCGAGCCAGGCGTACGGCTACATCAATCCGTACCGCCTGGGCTGGTGGTACCAGGAGATCGCGCTCGACCTGCGTGACCGCGCGCTCGATGCGCGGCGCGGCGGCTACTTCGCCATCCACGCCGAGGAGGGCGGGATCTACGCCGGCGGCTCCTTCACGTACGAGAAGCTGCTGTCGGAGGCGCGCGGCTATCTCGCGCTCGGCAGCCGCATCGTCATCGCCGGGCGCACCGAGTTCGGCCAGATCTTCGTGCAGGGTCAGTACGGCAGCCCCATCACGCGGCGCTTCTATCTCGGCGGGCCCGATACCCATCGCGGCTTCAACTACAACCGCTTGTCGCTGCAGATCCCGTCGGGGCTGGCGGGATCGCCGGCGCTGCCCGTCGGCGGCGACGAGATGTTCCTCACGCAGGTCGAGGCGCGCGTCAAGGTGGTGCGGCTGTTCGGCGCCTGGCTCGAGCTGGCCGGCTTCGTCGACGCCGGTGACGTCGCGGCGCCGACCGGCGTGCGCGGCGATCGCATCAGCCTCGCGCAGCTGCACTATGCGACCGGCGGCGGGCTGCGTTACAAGACGCTCCTCGGCACCATCCGCGCCGACGTGGGCGTGCGGCTCAACCGGCTCGGCGTGATGGAGCCGGATGGCACGCCCAATCCCGATCCGGGCTCGCGCGTCGCCTTCCACTTGTCGATCGGAGAGCCGTTCTGATGCGCCGCGCGTCCAAGCTGCTGCGGCTCGCCACGCTGTTGGCGCTGCGCGTGACCGCGGGCCTGCTCATCCTCGTCCTCGCGCTCGTCGTGGCGCTGCGCACTGCGCCCGGGCGTCGCGCGCTCGTGCACCTCCTTTTGCCCATCGTCAATCGCTCGCTGGCGGGACACATCCAGCTCGCGTCGTTGGATGGCAACTTCGGCCACTCGCTCATCGTGCGCGATCTGAAGATCGACGACCCGGAGGGCGTGCAGGCGCTCTTCGCGCGGCGCATCGAGGTGCACTACGATCTCTCGGCGCTGTGGCGCCATACGGTGCAGATCGACGACCTCGACGTCGAAGGCGCCGAGGTGCTGATCCGCCACCTGAAGGACAACCGCGTCAACTTCGCGGCGCTGCCCGCGTCGTCGAGCAGCCACGGCGAGGCCTCGTCGTCGCCCTCGGAGCCGCCGCGTCTCGTCGTCAAGCATCTGCGCCTGCGCTTCGACGGCGGCTACGATCCGCCCGTCGGTCACGAGACCCATGCGCTCGAGCGGCCACGCGGCTCGTTCGACATCGAGGGCAGCGCCGACATTCGCGGCGCCGACGTCACCGTGCACGTCGACCATCTGATCTCGGATGCCCGCGATCCGCTCGCCGCGCACGTCGAGGTCAGGGGCGGGCTCAAGGTCGATCCGCCGCGTGGGCCGGGCGGCCATACCGAGCTGACCTTCTCGGCGGTCACGGTCAGCGTCGCCGCGGACGGGCGCCAGATCGAGCGCATCAACCCCGGTCTCAAGGCCGCCGGCCTCTGGAAGGTCAACGTCGACGGGGGCGGTCCCTTGTCGGCGCTTTTGGCGCACGTCGTCATCGCGCCGCCCACCGGCACGCTCGTCGCTGACGGCACGTTGGCGCGCACCTGGCCGGGCGTCAAGTGGAGCGCGCACGCGGTCGCGCGCGGCCTTCAGCCGGCGGACGATTGGCGCGGTCTCGCGCGCGGGCTCCTCGAGCTCGACGTCGCGGGCCACGGCGATCCGGCGGGCGGCGAGGTCGAGGTCGAGCGCTTCGACGGCGTGACCGGCGATCTGCGCGTGCACGCCAGCGGCAAGAGCGACTTCACGGGCGCGGGCAATGGCGCGGTCGTCATCACGGCCGGCGATCTGCGGCGGCTCGCGGCCATGGGACTGCCGGGTCTGGCGGGGAAGGCGCGCATCTCGGCCGAGCTGCGCCGCGCCGGCAGCGGCACGCGGTTCGCGGGGGAGCTGCACGCGACGGCGCTGCGCCTGCCGGGCGCCCGGCTCGGCGGTGTCGACGCGCGCTGGAGCAGCCGCGACTGGAGCGGTACGATCGAGATCGCCGCCCGCCAGCTCGAGACCGCCCAGCTCTCGCTCGCCGCGCTGTCGCTGAGCGGCCAGTCCGACGGCCAGCGACTGCACAGCCGCATCGACGTGCGCGCCATCGACGATGGCCTCGCGCGGGTCGAGCTTCGCGCCACGCCGCGCCGCGACTCCGGACGCGTCACCGGCGCCGACGTGATCATCGACGAGCTGGTCGCGTCGTCGAAGCGCGGCCGCTTCCAGCTGCCGTCGGCGGCGCACCTGCACCTCTTCGGAACCTTCGCCGCGCCTTCGGTCGACGGCGAGCTGGCCGGACTCCTCGTACGGCTGCGCGGCCGATCGACGGCCGACGACTTCATCGCCGACCTCAGCGTCGACGGCGCCGATCTCTCGTCGCTGAGCCCGCGGCTGGGCGGCCGGCTCCACCTGACGGCGCACGCGGTCAAGGGCGCGCAGCTGCGCGTCGACGCCGAGCTGCACGGCAGCGGCCTCGGTCTCGGCGCCGCGAAGCTGCAGACGCTCGACGCCCGCGTCCACGCGGTCGACCTGGCCGGCACGGTGCACGTCACCGCCGACCACCTGAGCGCGCCCGGCTTCGTCGCCGACGCGCTGGTCCTCGACGGCAAGAGCGATGCGCAGCGCCTATCGGTCACGCTCGGCGGCCACGGCCCCGCGCACAGCACGCTCGCGCTCGCCGTCGACGGCCGCTACCTCCGGCGCGCCGAGCGGCTCGTCGGCGCCGAGCTGACGGTGCGCGAGCTCACCGTCGCCGCCGGCGGTCAGTCGTGGGCGCTCGAGCGTCCAGCGCTCGTGCGCGTCGATTCGACCATCGCCGTCGATCGCTTCGTCCTGGTCTCGCTCGGACAGTCGCTCGGCGTCGAAGGCCGCTACCGTCTCGCGAGCGGAGCGATCGACCTGACGCTGCTGGCGCACGACATCCATCCGGCCAGCTTCGCCAAGATGATCGGCGTCAAGGAGGCGCTCAGCGTCACCACCGTCAACGGCCGCGTCCACGTCAGCGGCAGCGTGCACGCGCCCGTCTTGCGGGCCTCGATCAAGGCGGCCAGCGACAAGAAGGTCGAGTGGTACGGCCTGTCGTTCAACACGCTCTCCTTCGAAGCGTCGGCGGCGCGCGAGACCCTGCTCGTCCACGTCAACGGTGGCGGCGCCGGCAGCGGCCGCTTCGCGCTCGACGTCCACGGCGCCCCCCTGTGGAACGGCGACCAGCTGATCGGCGCCGAGGCCACGCTCGACCGGCTGCGCCTCTCGGCCAACGACCACGTCTGGCAAGCGGCCGCGCCCTGCAAGCTGCGCTTCGACAACGCCGTCAGCTTCGAGAGCTGCAAGCTCGTCGCCGGCAAGGAGGAGATCGCGATCAACGGCCGCATCCCATTCGTCGAGGGGCCGATGGACGCGACGCTGGTGACGCACGAGCTGGACCTGCGCGAGCTGGGCGCCTTCCTCGCCCCCGGCCACAAGGAGCTGCCGACGACCAGCTTCAACGTGCGCGTCCACGCCAGCGGCACGCGCCAGGCGCCGCTCGTCGATCTCGAGCTGCGCGGCCACGGCTCGCAGATCGACGAGGGTCTGCCGGAAAACGTCGACTACCGCGTGCGCGCGCACTATGGCGACGGGCGCATCGCCGGCGAAGTGTCGGCGCGACAGCTCGGCACCAAGCTCGGCATCGGCGGGCGCTTCGACCTGCCCATCTCGTTCGCCCAGGCCGACGATAAGCCGCTCCACCTCGAGATCGAGGCGCGCCCCGTCCCGTTCTTCAAGATCCGTGACAGCCTGCCGCCGGCCATCGCGGGGCTGCGCGGCTTCTTCACGCTGCGCGTGCGCGCCTCGGGTACGACGCGCCATCCGCTGTTCAACGCCGAGCTGCACGCGCCGTCGTGGGACCTCGACGATCTGACCAACAACGACACGGTCATCAACCTGACCTACGACGGGGCTCTGTTGCGCCTCAACAGCGTCACCTCGTTCGCCGCCACCTCGTTCATCGGCAGCATCTTGCGCATCCGCCCCAAGCGCAACGCCGGCACCGTCACCGTCGAGGGCAAGGTGCCCATCGACGTAGCGCGCCTCCTGTCGAAGCCGCGCGAGGCGCTCGACGCGCTGGCGCACACCGCGCAGCTGACCGCCAGCGCCGAGATCAAGGGCGTCGAGCTGCAGGGCGTGCCCTTGCAGGTGATCGGATTCGCCACGCCGTTCACGACCGGGCTCGTCGACGGCGCGATCAACATGAGCGGCACCCTTCACGCACCGTCGCTGCACGCGCGCCTGCACGCCAGCGGCCTCAGTCGGCCCGGTCTGGTCGACCAGGTCGACATCGACGCCACCTTCGCCTTCGAGCGCAATCTCGCGCGCCTCAACGGCAAGCTCGACCTGCGCAAGCAGCCGCTGTTCGCGTTCCAGGGTGAGGCCGACCTCGACGCCCAGAAGCTGTTCGACGGCGAAGGCTGGCGCGAGGGATCGATCCGCGGGGAGCTCGAGCTGCCGCGCTTCGAGCTGGCCGCCCTGCGCGGCATGCAGCCGCGGCTGGCGCGGATCGCCGGAACCGTATCGGGCAAGGGAGCGCTGCGCGGCACGTTCGCGGCCCCCGAGCTGCTCGTCGATCTGCGCGCGGCCGCGCTCTACCTCGGCGGCGATCGCTTCGAAGCGGCCCGCGCCGAGGCGCGCTATCGCGACCGGCGCTTCAGCATCCACGCCTCGGCCGCCCAGGCGCACGGCGGCAGCCTCGTCGGTGAGGCGTCGTGGTCACACGGGTCGGAGGATCCGCTCGCCGTCTCCATTCGCGCACGACGGCTCGATATCGGCTTTCTCGCCACCGCCTCCGAAGAGGTCAGCTCGCTCTCGGGACAGCTCGATGCCGAGCTCACCATCGGCGGCACGCGCGCCGCGCCCCGGCCCGACGGATTCCTGTCGATTCACCGCGCCAACCTCGGCCTGCGCGGCAAGGCCGACAAGTATCGCGACGGAGAGCTCGACGTCCGCACCGGCGGCGGCCGCGCCAAGCTCACGCTCGACGTCAAGACGGGCGACGGCTCCTTGACCGCCACCGGCGAGGCGCGCATCGACGGCGTTCAGCCGACGCGCGTCGACCTCACCGCCCACGCGCAGAAGTTCGCGCTGGTCTATGGCTCGTTCGCCGCCAAGCTCGACGCCGACTTCGGTCTCGTCGGCGATCGCGCTTCGGGCCAGTGGACCGGTCGCGTCGATCTGCGACGCGGCACCATCAACCTGCCCGATCTGTCGGGCGGCGAGCGGGTCCAGCCACTCGGCGAGATGGGCGACGTCTCGTTCGGCGATCAGCGCGCCGAGCGGATCGCGCAGCCCAAGGCGGGCAAGGGCCATTGGGTGGTGGCCCGCATCGTCGGCCCCGTCGAGATCCGCGGCCACGAGGCGAACCTCGATCTGGTCAGCGACCTCGCGCTCACGATCGTGCCGGGCAAGACCACCGCCGTCGGCACGGTCAAAGGCAGCAACGGAACGGTCGCGCTCTTCGGCAAACCGTATCATCTCGAACAGGCGGAGGTCCGCTTCAGTGGGCCGCTCGCCGATCCGGCGCTGCATGTCAGGGCCACGCGGCGGGCCGGCGAGGCGACGCTCATCGTGACCGTCGGCGGGTCGGCGCTCAATCCCGAGGTGGCGCTGACCGTCGACCCGCCGATCTACGACCAGGCGCAGCTGGCGGGGCTGGTGCTCGCCGGCTCGACGCGGCGGTCGGCGGATGCGATCTCGTTCCGCGACCTCAACCGGCAGATCGGTGGCCTCTTGTCGAACGTCATCCTGCACAAGATCAAGGAGCAACTGGCGGCGCTGGTCCCGACCGAGACCTTCGAGCCCGTCGACAACAAGAGCGATGCGCGCTTCTCGCTCTCGCCGCTCGAGGTCGGTCGCTACGTGTCGGACCGCGTGTACATCAGCTACGAGCACCAGTTCGGTGCGTCCATCGGCCGCAGCGCCGCCAACGCCAACGAATCGCAGATCAAGGTGCGCCTGCCATATGGCGGGGAGCTCGACAGCGCCGTCGGTGACGCCGGCGTGGCGGGGGTCTACCTCTACTGGAATTATCGGTATTGAGCTATTTGCCGGCGCTTTCTGAATATCCGTATCGTGCCAATATTCGAACAATCGACGATATTCGAAATTATTCCCGGAAAACCCTTGTAGGTGTGTCGAGCGTGCTTAAGCTCTCTTTCCCCGCCAGATAGTGTGTTCGAGCGGCTTCGCCATCGCTGAAGCCGCCCATTTTGTCTGAACAGGTGTAGTGGCCTCGGAGCAGCGTCGTTTCCTCGACGCGCGTTCCAGCTGCGTTCTTTTCATCGCCCTGATGCATGGAGGTAGTAACCAATGAAACGTCTTTTGTCGCCGTTGTTCTGTATCGGGTTTGTGATCGTGGCCGGCTGCGCGGCGGGTGTTTCCAACGAGAAGATCGCCGCCACGGATTCGTCGATTCGAGCCGCCGAGGAGCTGGGCGCGCCGAAGGTTCCGCAGGCCTCGCTGCATCTGCAGCTCGCCAAGGAAGAGAACGAGCACGCCCAGAAGTTCATCAAGGAAGGCGATACCAAGAGCGCCGAGGGGCAGCTCATGCGCGCTCAGGCGGACGCCGAGCTGGCGCTGGCGCTGGCTCGCGAGGCGCCGATGCAGGTCGAAGCGCAGCAGGAAGCCGACAAGGCGCGCTCGCTCCAGCAGCAGACGAATCACTAAACGATATGCCTTTCAAGTTTTACAAGGAGCTCCACATGCAACGCCTCGTTCGAACCATCCTCTCCGGCACCATGGTGCTCGGTATGTTCTCCGTCGTCGGCTGCGCCACCGTCGTGCCGCGCGAGCTCGCCGATGCGCGCACCGCCTATCAGCACGCCAGCGCCAGCCGCGCGTCCGATCTGAGCCCCGCCGAGCTGCACAAGGCGAAGGAGGCGCTCGTCAAGGCCGAGGAGGCCTGGTCCAACGACGCCGAATCGGCGCAGACGCGCGATCTGTCCTACGTCGCGCAGCGCAAGGCGCAGCTCGCCGAGGCGATGGCCGGCATGGCGCTCGCCAAGAACGACAAGACGGCTGCCGACCAGTCGATCAACAAGTCGGAGCACACCATCGCCAAGCGCACGGCCGGTGAGCTGACTCAGACCCGCGAGCAGCTCGCCGAGTCGCAGCGCAACTCCGCCAAGGATCAGCAGGCGCTCGGCACCGAGCGTGAGGCGCGCATGGAGGCCGACAAGCGCACTGCCGAAGCCGACGCTCGCGCCAAGTCCGCGCAGGACGCGCTGGCCAAGCTCGCCGCCGTCAAAGAGGAAGAGCGCGGCATGGTCATCACGCTCAACGGCAGTGTCCTGTTCCCGTCGGACCAGTCGACTCTCCTGCCCGAGGCGCAGACGCGTCTCAACCAGGTCGCCGACGCGCTCATGGCCACCAAGGAGCGCAACATCGTGGTCGAGGGGCACACCGATTCGCGCGGCTCCGAGAGCCACAACATCGACCTGTCGCAGCGTCGCGCCGAGTCGGTGCGCAGCTATCTCGTGACGCGCGGCTACGAAGCCGACCGCGTGCAGGCGCACGGCATCGGCAAGGGGCGCCCCACGACCTCCAATGACAGCGCCGAGGGCCGCGCCAACAATCGCCGCGTCGAGATCATCGTTCAGCCGATCAAGAAGTAACTCCAGCGCAAATCATCCATGATGAGTCGGCCCCCGTCGCGCGTCCGTGCGGCGGGGGCTTTGCTTTTCTTGCGGCGCGTGACGGTCGAGACCTGACGGTGGCGAACCGCGGACCTAGATTGAACAGTGTGTCGAAGATCGACGATGAAGACGCCGCGATCGAACGAGAGCTAGATCCGTCGCGGGCGAGCATCCTTCTCGTCGACGACGTGCCGGCGAACCTGCTGGCCCTCGAGGCGGTGCTCGAGCCGCTCGGCCATCGGTTGATCAAGGCCAGATCGGGTACCGAGGCGCTCAAGCACGTGATGGACGAGGAGTTCGCGCTCATCCTCATGGACGTCCAGATGCCCGACATGGACGGCTTTCAGACGGTGGCGCTCATCAAGCAGCGGCCGAAGAGCGTTCGCGTCCCGATCATCTTCATCACGGCCATCGCCAAAGAGGCGCAGCACATCAGCACCGGCTACCAATACGGTGCCGTCGACTACATCACCAAGCCGTTCGATGCCGACATCCTGCGCGCCAAGATCAGCGTGCTGGTGTCGCTGCATCTGCAGGCCGAGCGCATCGTGCGGCAGCAGGCGCTGCTCCTCAAGCGCCGTCATGAGCTCGAGCAGCAGCAGATGAAGCGCGCGCTCGCCGAGAGTCACAACCTCATGAAGGATCAGTTCCTGGCGGCGATCTCGCACGAGCTGCGAACGCCGCTCAACGTGATCGTGGGCTGGACCGACCTGCTCGTGGCCGGTGGCCTCGACGCGGAGAAGACGCGCCGCGCCATCGAGACCATCCAGCGCAGCGCCAACGTGCAGAAGAAGCTGATCGACGACCTGCTCGACGTCTCGCGCATGCTCGTCGGCAAGCTCAAGCTCGAGCCGGAACAGACGCGCGTGGCCACCGTGATTCAGGCGGCGGTCGACAGTCTGCAGCCGGAGGCGAGGGCCAAGGGCGTGCAGCTGCGATCCGGGATCCTGGAAGAGTGCGGAGAGGTGACCGCCGACCTCGATCCAGCGCGCATGGAGCAGGTGTTCGGGAACCTCCTGTCGAACGCGGTCAAGTTCACGCCGGCGGGCGGCTCGGTCGAGGTCGCGCTGAGTCGCTGCAGCGGCGTCGCGGACGTAGAGGTGCGCGACACCGGCATCGGCATCGTCTCGGCCGAATTGCCCTTCGTGTTCGACCGCTTCTGGCAATCGGCGCATCCCAACCCGCAACGGACCCAGGGTCTGGGGCTTGGGCTCGCCATCGTGCGCCAACTGGTGGAGCTGCACGGCGGTACGGTAGAGGCGCACAGCGCCGGACCGGGCAGCGGGTCGACCTTCACGGTCAAGCTGCCGCTCTCCGCGCGTTCGTAAGGGCCGTCCGTAACGCGCTACCGGTCATGA
The DNA here is from genome assembly GCA_028287105.1 of Myxococcales bacterium. GTDB lineage: Bacteria > Myxococcota_A > Polyangia > Palsa-1104 > Palsa-1104 > JAQBQH01. The sequence goes on along the minus strand of JAQBQH010000310.1, from coordinate 2,872 downwards.
GGCAATCGGGTTCCACTAGCCTGGAAACGCGCTTCCGTTCGGCGCCTCGGAGTGCCGTCAGTCCCTCACCTGGCCCGTTAGCACGCCGATTGCTCAATTGGGCGCTCAATGACTCCCCCCCGCGATCGTTTCCTCAGCGCGAGTGTCCATGAGCTCATCGACTTTTTCGAGAACGCCGCCATCGGCTTGCAGTCGATCGGGCCGGACGGCGAGGTGCTCTGGGCCAATCAGGCGCTGGTGAACCTGCTCGGCTACGATCGCGAACAGTACGTGGGCCACCACATCGCGGAGTTCCACGCCGAGCCGGCCGTGGTGCGCAGCTTCATGGAGCGGCTCACGGCGGGCGAGACCTTGCGCGACTTCGAGGCGCCGCTGCGCCACCGCGACGGCTCGCTCAGGCACGTGCTCATCGACGCCAACGTCTATCGCGAGGAGGGCCAGTTCGTACACACGCGCTGCTTCGTTCGCGACGTGACCGAACGCAAGCGCCTCGAGGACGAGCTGGCGCGTCATGCGCGCGAGCTGGCGCTCGCCGACCGCTGCAAGGACGAGTTCCTCGCCAACCTCTCGCACGAGCTGCGGACGCCGCTCAACGCGGTGCTCGGCTGGGCGCGCCTCTTGCGCGGGGGCAAGCTCACCGACGACCGGCGCGAGCATGCCATCCACACCATCGAGCGCAACGCGGCGGCGCAGGCGAAGCTGATCGAGGACCTGCTCGACGTCTCGCGTATCATCAGCGGCAAGCTCACGCTCGATGCGCGGCCGATCCCGCTGTCGCGCGTCGTCGCCGACGTCGTCGAGGCGGAGACGCCCGTGGCCGAAGCCAAAGGCGTGCACATCTCGTTTGCGCCCGACGACGCGGCGCCCATCGTCATCGGCGACATGAACCGCCTGCAGCAGATCGTCGGCAATCTGGTCGTCAACGCGATCAAGTTCACGCCGGCGCATGGCCACGTGCGCGTGGCGGTCGAGCACGACAGCTCGACGGTGCGGGTCGACGTGCGCGACGACGGCCGCGGCATCGCTCCCGCGTTCATCCCCTTCGTCTTCGAGCGCTTCCGTCAGGCGGACGGAACCTCGACGCGCGGCCACAGCGGCCTCGGTCTCGGCCTCACCATCGTTCGCGACCTGGTCGCGCTGCACGGCGGCACCGTCTCGGTCTCGAGCGGCGGCGAGGGAAAGGGGGCGAGCTTCACGGTCAGCCTGCCCCTGGCGGCGCTGCAGTTCCGCGAGGTCCGGCTCGACGACGAGCTGGCGGCCGCGTTCAGCCACGCGACCTCGGACGAGCTGCGCGGGCTGTCGATCCTCATCGTCGACGACCAGCCCGACGCCTGCGATCTCATGAGCACCGTCTTGCAGGGAAGCGGCGCGTGCGTTGCCGCGGTGGGGACGGTAGCGGCCGCGCTGGCCGCCGTCGAGAGCCGGCTGCCCGACCTCGTCATCAGCGACATCGGCCTGCCTGACGAAGACGGCTACGATCTGATCCGCAAGCTGCGCGCGCTGCCGACGGAGCGCGGGGGCGATACGCCGGTGATCGCGCTGACCGCCTACGCCCATCCCGACGACCGTCGTCGCGCGCTGCGCGCCGGCTTCGATCAGCACGTTGGTAAGCCGATCGAGCCCGATGCGCTCATCGCACTGGTCGGAAGAGCGGCGCTCAAGGCGCGGCGGGGTCGGCAGCAGTCGGGGGTCGTCGCGGCGGGCTCACTGTAAAGGAGTGGGCGAGGAGCGACGCGAAGCGCATGGCGGCGGACGTGCCCCTTACGCGTCGGCTGCGCCGCCGCACGGGGGGCACTCGGCGTCGCGCTGGCATCGCGCCTGCGGCGCGAGCGCGCTCCGACGCCGCCGCCATGCGCTTCGCGTCGCTCCTCTTGGCACCAGTACGCTCGCTATCGGAAGCAGATGGGAGCGGAGCGGAACGGGCGCGGCTACTGCGGGGGGGGGGCGGTAGGTGGACGATGTTGAGCGGCAGCGGTCCGCCGACGTAGGCCTTGCCGACGCTGCCGTCGGAGCCGATGGCGGTGACCTCGAACATGTCGCCCATGTTGAACGGCCGCGTGACGGTGAAGTCGATGCCGTCGCCGCTTTCGCGCCGATCTGCTGGCGCGGCTGACCGGCTGGACGATCACGCTGCCGCCCTTGCGCGAGCGCCGTGAGGATCTCGGTCTCATCGCCGGCGAGATCCTGCGCGGCGTGGTCCAGGACGCCATCCCGTCGCTGACGTGGGACGCCGCGCGGGCGCTCTTCGCGCACGACTGGCCGCTCAACGCGCGGGAGCTCGACAAGCTCCTCGGCACCGCGCTCGTGCTCTCGGGCGGCCGCATCGAGCGCCAGCACCTCTCGGCGCTCGACGCACCACCCGCCGCCGCGCCGCCGCCGTCGACCCCGCCAGCACCGGCGTCCCTCGGCGCCGAAGATCAGCAGCTGCGCGACGCGCTCGTCGCCGCCATGGCCGAGCACCGCGGCAACGTCGCCGCCATCGCCCGCGTCATGGATAAGGCGCCAGTACAGATCCGACGCTGGATCAAACGCTTCGCCCTCGACGTGCATCTCTACCGTCGCTGACCCCGCCGCGGACGTTCGGTTCGTTCAAAAAAAGCGGGCCCGCCCCCTTGCAGAGGCGGGCCCCGTGATGAGCCCATGACTACCCGACCGCCGTGACCATGCCGGCGCCGATGGTGCGGCCGCCCTCGCGCAGCGCGAACCGCATCCCCGGCTCGATGCCGACCGGCCTCAGCAGCTTGAAGCGGACATGGGCGCGATCGCCTGGATGCACGAGCGCGCCGTCGGCCGGCAGCTCGACCGCCCCGGTGACGTCGGTGCCGCCGAAGAAGAACTGCGGCGTGTAGCCGCTGCCGAACGGCGTGCGCCG
>JAQBQH010000306.1 GCA_028287105.1 Myxococcales bacterium | reverse complement strand
CGCTGCCGCGCGTCGAGGTGGACGACGTGGCGGCGGCGAAGAGGCGGCCCTTGCCGGATGCGCGGCCGGTGCTGGTGATGTACGAGGATCAGGACGCGCAGAAGCAGAACGAGCATGCGCGGCAGGTGCTCGGCAAGATCACCGATCGCGCGGAGAACCGCGCGCGGTTCGAGTTCGTCGCCGTGGCCGACGTCGACAAGTGGAACTGGTGGCCGGCCAAGAAGTACGTGCTCGCCGACCTCAAGAAGATCGCGGAGAAGGAAAACACGCGGCTGTTCGCCGACTGGACCGGCGCGGTGCGCAAGGCGTGGGGTTTCAAGCCGCACAAGAGCGTGCTCCTCCTCGCGACCGCCGACGGGAAGGTCAAGTTCGCCGGCGAGGGGACGCTGACCGAAGCGCAGCTGGCGGCGCTGGTGGCCGAGCTCAAGGCGCTCGGCTGCACGACCGACTGACCGCAGGATCGCGTCGAGGACGACCATGGAGAAGAGGCCACTACCGGAACGGATCGAGGGCGGGCGCGTCGTGCTGAAGAAGCACGCGCTCGAAGAGGCGGAGCGGATGTTCGCGAACGTCGATCGCGATCGACAGCGGCTGCGCCAGTTCCTGCCGTGGGTCGACTCGGTCAAGAGCGTCGACGACGAGCGGGCCTACATCGAGAGCACGATCGACAAGTGGGCCGGGTTCGACTACTTCGACTTCGGGATCTTCCGCGTCGGCGACGCGGTCTACCTCGGCAACGCGGGCGTGCACTCGATCGCGTGGAGCGACGATCGCTGCGAAATCGGCTACTGGCTGCTCGGCGACTTCGAGCGGCAGGGCTTCATGTCCGAGACCGTCGCGCTGCTCGAGCGGGCCTGCTTCGCGATTGGATTCCATCGCGTCGAGATCCGCTGCTCGTCGCTGAACCTGCGCTCGGCCAACCTGCCGCGGCGCAACGGCTACCACCTCGATGGACTCCTCAGGCAGGACGCCGTCGAGAACGGCGGCTACCGCGACACGCTCGTGTTCTCGAAGCTGCGCAGCGACGGGTAGCGCGGCGCTACGGCGCTTCGGGCGCGAGCGCTTCGGGGGCGAGCGATTCGACGCCGAGCGGCATGAGCGCGCCGCGGTGGCCGACGTAGAAGCGGCGGCCGCGCCACTCGACCTCGGCCGACGCGCCTGCCTGGGTGGCGCCGGCGCAGACGAGCAGCTCGCCCGCGAGCATGGCGCCGAGCGCGCGCGCCCAGCCGCCGCCGATGCCGTAGCAGCGACGCAGCGTGAGCGCCAGGACGGTCCGCGCGATGACCAGCCCCGTCGCCGAGCCGAGCGCGATCGCCGCCCGGTCGGCGCTGAACGCAGCCAACATGAGCGCCGCGGCGGCGACGAGCGGCGTGCAGCCGAGGAGCAGCACGTAGGTGCAGAAGAGCGCGGGACGCTGGCGGCGCACGACCAGCGACCAGCGCGCGTAGCGGCGGACGACGCCCTTGACGCTGCGGCCGCTGTCGGTGAAGCGCGCCGGTGCCGCCGAGGTGGCCATGGCGAGGCCGGCGTCGTGGAGGCGGCGCGCCAGCTCGAAGTCTTCGCCGAGGTAGGGCTCGAGCGAGCGGAAGCCACCGACGGCGGCGAGCGCTTCGCGACGCACGGCCAGGAGCGCGCCGGCGAGCAGCGGCACGCCGCCCGAGCGCTCCGAGAGGCCGGCGAGCGCCAGGAGCGCATGCGGCGTCGACGACAACAGCGCGGCCGACCAGCGGTCACCGGTCGTGGCGGCGCTGACGTCGATGGGCGGCGCGGAGGCGGCGCCGGCATGGCGCTCGTCGACCAGCGCGCCCAGGAGCGACGGAAGCGATTCGTCGTCGAGCATGACGTCGCTGTCGGCGATGACCAGGACCGGCGCGTCGTCGGGCAGGTGGGCGTCGACGACGGCGAGCTGAGCCGCCTTGCGGTTGGCGCGCGTCTCGATGGCCGTGACGACGAGGCGGACATCGGCGCCGCCGGCGACCAGCTCGTCACGCACGCGCGCGAGCACCGCGTAGGCGGGATCGGCGGCCGAGGGGACGCAGAAGAAGATGGTGCGCGGGCCGTCGTACTTTGCGGTGGCGGAGCTGCGCAGGGTCTCGGCCAGCGACGGGTCGAGCCCCTCGCACGGACGCACGAGCGCGATGTGCGGCCACGAGCGCACCCGCCGCGTAGCCGCGCGCGCGCGGGTGAAGAGCTGCCGCGTCGCGCCGATGGCGACGACGGTGAAGGCGAGCGCGAAGAGCGCCCAGAGGGTCACGACCAGGGAGCAGATCATGTGCGCCGCATCTTGAATCGTAACAGAAACTGCACCCCCCTGTCTCGGAAGCGATCGAGATCGAGGTATTCACCGACGCCGGTCGGCGCTGGGCGATCATCGCCCTGGCCGTCGCCGCGGCCGTCGCCGAGCCGCGCGGCATAGCGGGCGTAGAAAGGTGCGGATTCGTAGAGGCGTGTAGGCTGGCAGCGCAGGACCCGGCCGCCGTCGTCGACCGCGAACCAGCGGGGCATGCGCAGGCCCCAGGGCAGGCGCATACGCTCTCCCTCGGGGAGGAGCGTCGCCGGGCGTACGACGGCGGCTTCGTCGTCACGCGCGTCGACGACGCAGGCGCGCGCGGCGCCGGAGCGCTCGTGCGTGGCGTAGATGATCGTGGTGCGGTCGGCGGCGTGGAACCGCGCCCACGACCACGAGGAAAAGGCGCGCTCGAGGCGCCCGTCGCCGGCGTTGAGGTCGTGATAGCCGACGCCGTCGAACGAGAAGCTCGGCCGCTCGAAGCGCACGCGTACGCGCGCCCGCGGGACCTGGACGTGCCAGCGATGCCGGTCGCCGGCGGCGCCTTCGCCGGTGAGCTCGACGGGCGCCAGGGGCGGGGCGTGCGGCTCGAGGTCGATGACGCCGTCGACGCGCGCGCCGATGCCGGCCAAGGACACGAGGAAGGGAGCCGAGCGCTCGTGGATGGTCACCCGCAGGCTGTCGCCGCCGCTGCCGCCACCGCCGCCACCGCCGATGCGCTCGATGCCGCTCTCGCCGATGCGCGGGCCCGCCTCACCGACGGGGCCGAGCGCCGCCTCGCCGTACTCGCTCATGACCCACGCGCGCTTCTTGCCCCGCTCGTAGAGCGCGAGGTTGACCCCGACGTGCTCCTGGGCACGCGCCGGCTCGCCGCGCCGCACCCGCCCCGCATAGTCGGGCGAGAAGACGCTGCCGATGAAGAAGATGGCGGTGAGCGCACGCGCACCGTCGTCGCTGACGGCGTCGAAATACCACCAGGCATATCCGCCGGGGCGCACGTCGCTGTACGCGTTCACGGGCGGGCTTACATAACACGTTAGACGCGTGCTAAGCGATCACCATGGCGACCACCAAGAAAAAGGGTCCGCGCCCAAAGACCAAGACGGGCCGGCCGCGCGCGCGCAAGGGCGTCAAGCTCAAGCCCACGGAGCTCGGCGCGAGCGAGCTCATGGTGACGACGCTCGAGGGCAAGGCCGAGGCGCTGGCGGCGCAGGTGGCAGCCGACGGCGGCATGGTCCTGGCGGCGTACAAGGAGCCGCTCGGCGGACACGTCCAGCTGTTCACGGCGCTGCCGATCGATCTGGTGGAGCCGACGCCGTATCAGCGTGACGTGTCGGACCCGCACGTGCGGCGGCTGACGCTGGCGATGGACAAGACGCGCCGCTATCTCGACCCGGTCATCGCGGTGCACATCGGCGGAAAGTATCTGACGCCGAACGGCAACCATCGGCTGACCGCGCTCAAGGAGCTGGGCGCCAAGACGGTGCTGGCGCTGCTCATCCCCGAGCCCGAGGTGGCGTATCAGATCCTGGCGCTCAACATCGAGAAGGCGCACAACCTGCGCGAGAAGTCGCTCGAGGTCTGTCGCATGTACGTCGAGCTGGCCAAGGAGCGGCCCGATGCGCGCGAAGACGAGCACTCGCTCGAGTTCGAGGAGCCGACCTTGTGCACGCTCGGCTTCGCCTATGCCGAGCGCGGCCGCCTCTCGGGCGGCGCCTATCAGTCGTTCTTGAAGAAGGTGGAGGCGTTCTCGAAGAAGCCGCTCTCGGAGATGATCCACGAGCGCGAGCGGCGCGCCACGGTGCTGCTCGCCTTCGACGACGCCGTCGGTGAAGCCGTCGAGAAGCTCAAGGCGCGCGGCCTGACGAGCCCCTACTTGAAGGCGTTCGTAGTGGCGCGGGTCAATCCGCTGCGCTTCATGAAGGGCGCGGCGCCGCCGTTCGACGACCTCATGGCGACGATGACCAAGCGCGTGCGCGGCATGAAGACCGACAAGATCAATCCGCAGGACCTGGCGCGCTCGGGCGGAGCGCCCGACGAGAGCGCCGACGGCTGAGCGGGCAGGCGCTGAATCAGCGGGTCAGCTGCCGACGCTGAACGTGAAGTCGGAGGTCGCGACGTAGGGTCCCTGCTTCACGTCGTTGCGCAGGAGCTCCATGCGATAGATCTTGAACGACACCGTCTTGCCCTTCCACGACGCCCACAACGCGTCGCTGGGGCCCCACTCCTGCAGCGTCGTGATCACCCGCCACACCTCGGCGCCGTCGACGGTGATGCGCAGATCGTAGGCGTTGCCCGAGATGGGCGGCAGGTGCAGCGTCGAGAGCGAGCCGGTGTTGAACTGCGGGCAGCAATCGGTGCAACTCGGACCCGAATGGACGACATCGCCGTCGGGCATGCCGACGTCGGTGGCATTCTGCTGCCACACGATCTTCGGCTTGGTCGCCGACGGAACGGTGGCGCCCGCCGCCGGCGAAGTCACCTTCGGCGCGGTGGCGTCCGCGACGGTGGCGGTCGACTCCTGATCGGAAAAGGCGCGCCAGTTCTCGTCCGTGCCGCAGCCGGTGTACTCGTCGGGCTCGCGACCGGTGCCGGTGTGATTGGTGCAGCCGGCCACGAGCAGCATGCCGGCGAGGAACGCGAACGTCTTCATGGTTTCTCCTGAGCCCTTCATCTTATGTCCCATATCAATGACAGCATGACTTGCGCGCC
>JAQBQH010000299.1 GCA_028287105.1 Myxococcales bacterium | reverse complement strand
CGGCGGAGTCGCGGGCGCCGCGGTCGCGGGCGACGCGGGCGCCGCGGTTGCCGGCGCTCCTTGCGCCAAGGCCGTCGAACAGAAGAGCAACGAGGTGAGTCCGTAGACGAGCTTCATGGACCCCGTCGTACCATCGCCGCGTTCCAGTCCGGAGACTGCTTTGTTACGAATGTGCGAATTCAGTCTTCGCGAATTCGGTAGCCGAGCCCGCGAACCGTTTCGATGATGTCGCCGGCGGCGCCGAGCTTGTCGCGCAGCCGCTTGACGTGGGTGTCGACGGTGCGGGTCTCGAGCTCCGGCGACGCGTTCCACACGTCGGCGAGCAGCTCCTCGCGCGTGCGCACGCGACCGCGCCCCTGAATCAGATAGGCGAGCAGGCGAAATTCCTGCAACGTCAGCGGCAGCTCGGTGCCGTCGACCAGGCAGAGGTGCGCATCGAGATCGAGGATGATCTGGCCGGCTTCGATGCGCTCGTTCGGCGTGGCCGCGGTCGCCCCGGCGCGTCGGCGCGACACCGCCTCGACGCGCAGCACCAGCTCGCGCAGGCTGAACGGCTTCGGCAGATAGTCGTCGGCACCGACGGTGAGGCCCTGGACGCGGTCCTCTTCGGCCGAGCGCGCGGTCAGCATCAGGATCGGCAGATCGCGGGTCTCGGGATCGCTGCGCAGCAGACGACAGACGTCGATGCCGGAGACGTCGGGCAGATTTAGATCGAGGACGATGACGTTCGGCTTGAGCGTGCGCGCGCGCGCGAGCGCCTCGGCGCCGCTCTCGGCCTGCGCGGTGCGCCAGCCGGCCTGGCGCAGGTTGAAGTCGAGCAGCGTCCGCAGGTCGCGCTCGTCGTCGACGATGAGGACGAGCCCGCGCGGCGCCGGAATCATGATGGCAGCGTACCCGAGCTGCGCGGCAAGGCGACGATGAATCGGCTCCCCTTGCCGACGTCGGATTCGACCGACACGTCGCCGCCGTTGGCCAGCGCCAGGTGCTTGACGATGGCGAGGCCGAGGCCGGTGCCGCCGAGGTCGCGCGAGCGCGCGTCGTCGACGCGATAGAAGCGCTCGAACAGGCGCGCGTGATGCTCCTTCGGGATGCCGGCGCCGCTGTCGGCGACGGTGAGCCGCACCTTGTCGTTGCGCAGCTCGGCGCTGACGGTGACGTGCCCGCCGGCCGTCGTGTACTTGATGGCGTTCTCGACGAGGTTGGTCAAGATCTGCTCGACCGCGGCGCGCTCGGCCGACGCGCGCAGCTCCGGCGGCATCGAGCTCTTGGCGAGCGTGATCTGCTTCTCGGCCGCCTTCACCTGCAGGGTAGCGAGGACGGCCTCGACGGAGCGCGCCACGTCGACGACCTCGACGCGCGGTTTATAGCCGCCCTCGAGGCGCGCGATGTCGAGGAGGTCGGCGGTGAGCCGCGAGAGGCGTTGCGCGTGGCGGACCAGGATCTCGAGGAACGACTGGCGCGCCTCGGGGTCGTCGGCGGCGCCGGCGGCGAGCGTCTCGGCGACACCGACGATGGCGGCCACCGGGGTCCGCAGCTCGTGCGAGGCGTTGGCGACGAACTCGCGCCGCAGCCGCTCGAGCCGCTTGGGCTCGGTCATGTCGAGCAGCACCACGACCGCCTGGCGAGCGCCGCCGAGCGGCTCGATCTGCACGAGGAGCGTGCGTCCGGCCAGCTGCACCTCGCGCGTGGCCGCGGTGCCGTCGTCGAGCGCGCCGTCGATCGCTTCGCCGACGCTCGGCAGGCGCGTGGCGTCGCGGAAGCCGCGCCCTTCGAGGTCGCCGGTCAGGCCGAGCAGCCGCGCGAACGCCGGGTTGGCGACGGTGATGGTGCCGTCCTGCACGAGCGCCACGCCTTCGGACATGCCGTTGATGATGGCGCGCAGCTTGACACCCTCCTGGCGCAGCTCCGCCAGGCGCATCGACAGCTGATTGCGCAGGGTATCGAGCGCGTGGACCAGCTCGCCCAGCTCGTCGTCGCCGGGCGGCGGCAGCGACGCCTCGAAGTCGCCGCGGGTCATGGCGCGCGCGGCGCGGGTCATCGCCAGGATGGGGCGGGTCAGCCAGCGCGAGAGCGTGGCTCCGAGGAGGAGCGCCAGGGTCAGCGCCATCAGCCCCGCCGACCAGACGGCGAAGTGGGCCCGCCCGACGGTGGCGCGCACCTGATCGAGCGACATCGCCAGCCGCAAGACCCGCTCGGGCGGACCGGCCGACGGCACCGGCGCCGCCACGTAGAGCAGCGGCCGGCTCACCGTCGTCGAGCGGCGCTGGCTGACCCCGATCTGCCCCGCCAGCGCCTGCACGACCTCGGGCCGGCCGGCGTGGTTCTCGAGCGACGCCAGAGCGACGACCGGCACATCGGTGTCGCCGAGGACCCGACCGTCGCGCGCGATGACGGTGACGCGCACGGCGGCGTCGAGCTGCGCCACCCAGGCGGCGACGTCGTCCGGATGGGCGTGCGCCAGCTCGGCCGCGAGGGAGCGCGCCTCGCGCGTCAAGGAGTCGCGCTCGACGTCGCGCACCGAGTCGCCCATCCAGCGGTCGAGCATGGCGGCCGCCGGCACCAGCACGGCGACCACGACGCCCAAGAAGGCGACGAGCAATCGCTGCTGGATGCGCTTGGCCGCCACGAGCATGTGGTAACGCGTTCGCGGCGGCGGCCGCAACGACGACGACGGGAGTTCACGAAATTGTCACACTTAGGTCGCGCGATCGTTACTATGCTGCGCGCCATCAGGAGGCTTCATGTTCGGACGGCTATTACCCCGCGAAACCAGCTTCTTCGACTTCTTCGAGCGTCACGCCGCGATGACCGTCGAGGGCGCGCGCGAGTTCCTGTCGCTGGCCTCGACGGGCGCGAACGTGAACGCCAAGGCAAAACGCATCAAGGAGATCGAGCACGAGTGCGACACCATCACGCACCACACGGTGGAGGCGCTGCACAAGACCTTCATCACGCCCATCGAGCGCGATGACATCTTCCGGCTGATCTCGAAGATGGACGACATCATGGATTACGTCGAGGCGGCGGCCGAGCGCATCGCGCTCTACAAGCTGTCGCAGATGACCAACGACGTGAAGGATCTGGCCGACGTGCTGCTCCGCGCGACGCTGGAGCTGGAGCAGGGGCTGAAGCTCCTGCGCAACATGGAAAACACCGAGGCCATCTCGCAGAAGTGCATCGACATCAATCGACTGGAGAACGAAGCCGACTCGATCCTGCGCACCGCGGTGGCGCGGCTCTTCGACGAGGAGCAGGACGTCCGCACCATCATCAAGTGGAAAGAGATCTACGAGAACCTGGAGAACGCGACCGACCGTTGCGAAGACGTCGCCAACATCATCGAAGGCGTGGTCCTGGAGCACGCGTGACGATGAGGCATGGCTGACATGGGTACGGTCTCGATCATCGTCATCATCACGATCGCCATCGCACTGGCGTTCGACGTCATCAACGGCTTCCACGACGCGGCCAACTCCATCGCCACCGTCGTGTCGACGCGCGTCTTGAAGCCGCAGGTGGCGGTCTTGTGGGCCGCCTTCTTCAACTTCGTCGCCATGTTCATCTTCTCGCCGAAGGTGGCCGACACGGTCTCCAAGATCGTGCACATCAAGGCCGACGATCCGTCCTACGTCTACGTCATCCTGTCGGGGCTGATCGGCGCGGTGCTCTGGGATCTGTTGACCTGGTGGTGGGGGCTGCCGACGTCGTCGTCGCACGCGCTCATCGGCGGGTTCGCCGGCGCCGGCGTGGCGCACGCCGGGTGGGGAGCGCTGCGCTGGGACAAGCTCGGCGACATCGTCAAGTTCATCTTCATCGCGCCCGGGCTCGGGTTCGGCCTCGGCTTCATGTTGATGCTGGCGGTCTACTGGACCTTCCGCCGCTGGCGGCCGGCCAAGGTGGACCGTCGCTTCCGCAAGGCGCAGCTCTTTTCGGCGGCGCTCTACTCCATCGGCCACGGCGGCAACGACGCGCAGAAGACCATGGGCATCATCATGGCCGTGCTGTTCGCCGGCGGCATCCTGCCCGCCGAGACCAAGCTGTCGCTGTTCAACTCCAAGACCTCGTGGATCGTGTTGTCGTGCAACGCCGCCATGGGCCTCGGCACGGCGTTCGGCGGCTGGCGCATCGTCCGCACCATGGGCATGAAGCTGACGAAGCTGAAGCCGGTAGGCGGATTTTGCGCCGAGACCGCGGGCGCCATCACGCTCTTCATGGCGACCCACCTCGGAATCCCGGTGTCGACGACGCACACCATCACCGGCTCCATCGTCGGCGTCGGCTCGGCGACGACGAAGGTGTCGGCGGTCAAGTGGGGCATCGCGGGCCGCATCGTCTGGGCCTGGCTCTTCACCATCCCCGCCGCCGCCATCGTCTCCGCTCTCTGCTACTACGCCTCGGCGCACTTCGCCCACCTGCACTAGGGGCCGTCGGGCCGTCCCTAATCTGTTCGCGGTCTGCCGGCGGTATGTGGTTGTGCCACCGTCGGCGGCACGCAGTGGGGCCGCTCCCGCCGTCGGAATCCGTCGCAGTCGCCGCTTCGCGGCGTGCTCCTCCATC
>JAQBQH010000297.1 GCA_028287105.1 Myxococcales bacterium | reverse complement strand
TGCGCGCACGGCCGATGCGCGCGCCGGGCGGCGCGGCAGGAACAGGGCCGCCAGCACGCCGCCGGTGACGACGAGCGCGCCACCGACGGCGAACGCGGCGATGGCCAGGTTGCGATCGAGATCGCGGCGCTCGAGCAGCGCCGGATCGTAGACGGCGCCGTCGGCCGGGTGCACGTAGCGGTCGTGCGCCTGTTGCGCGAGCACGGTGAGGCCGGCACCGCCACCGAGCGCCGCTGCCCCTGCGACGATCAGCCCGACGCCTGCCCAACCGACGGCGCGCGAACGCGGCCGTGCGCTCTGCGACGGCGACGAATCGGCCGCCGGCGTGGATGACACGTCGGCTGGCGGCGCGGTCGTCGGCGCGGTCGCCGAAGGAGGAGTCGCCGGCACGGTCGTCGGCGCGCTCGGCGGCGTCGGCGCAGCCGCGACCGCGGGCGCCGGCTCGACGGGCGCCGACTTCGCCTCGCGCGCCTTGTCCGCCTCCGCCCGCTGGCGCAGCTGCTCGTCGAGCTTCTCGATCGCCGCCAGCGCCTGCGCGCGCGCCGGATTGCGCGGCGAGGTCCGCTCGACGAATTTCTCGTAGTACGCGCGCGTCCGCTCGAGCTGACCGAGCCGCCGCCACGCCTGGGCGATGTTGAGCAGGAACACCGGATTCGGCGCCGCCGCGTAGCCGGTCTCGAACTCCGCGATCGCCTCGCGATAGTGGCCGCCGCGGTAGAGCTTGAGCCCACGCGACAGGTGCGCCTGTCCCGCCGCGGCCGGCGTCGCCGCCGTCGCCGTCGTGGGGCGCGCGCAGGCGACGACGAGGAAAAACGCGAGGAGGAGCCGCGCGAGCAGGCGAGGTCTACTGCAGCGAATCGAGGACATCACCACGTTCGAGGTTGAAGGGCTGCCGCTGCCGGCGCTTCTGATCGGTGTGTCGCGGGGGCGCCGTTCGTCGCGCCGGACGGGTCACCGTGCGCGCCTCGTCGCGAGACGGCGGCGTCGCCACGGGCGGGCTCGGCGTCGCCACCGTCGGGCTCGGCGTCGCCACCGGCGGCGCAGGAATCGGTGTCGCCACTTGCGGCGCCGCGATCGCGGGCACCGTCGCGCCCGCGGGCCGCGAATGACGCAACGCCCGCATCGTCACCAGCGCCGAGATCAGCACCAGCGCCACCGCGCCCAGCACCGCCGCCGCCCGCCACCGTCGCTGCGTTCGCGCCCGCTCGCGCGCCACGCGCAGCGGCATCGGCGTCACCGTCGTCGGCGCGGCGGTGCGCGACGCCCGCCGCGGCAGCGGCGACGCCGACGCCGTCGCCGGCATCTCCTCGGACAGCTCGCTCCCCGGCGGCACCGACTGCTGCAGGAACGCAGCCGTCTCCTCCGCGCTCCAGCGCAGGTCGTGCAGCAGCGGCGCCAGCTCCGCCAGCATCTCGTTGGCGTGCTGGTAGCGCTGCGCCGGCTCGCGCGCCAGCGCCCGCAGCGCCACCCGCTCGAGGCCCGGCAGCACGTCGGGATTGACCGACGACGGCAGCGGCACGCGACAGGCGCGCACCTCCGCCATCAGCTGCAGCTCCTCCCCGGCGTGGAACAGCCGCCGCCCCGTCAGCATCTCGAACAGCACGACACCGACGGCGAACAGATCCGCTCGATGATCGAACGGCGCGCCGTCGAGCACCTCGGGCGCCATGTAGCTCACCTTGCCTTTGAGCCGTCCGGTGCGCGAGCGATGGTCGGCGCGCCCCAGCGCCTTGGCGATGCCGAAGTCGAGCAGCCGCACGTGGCCGTCGTAGCTGAGCATCACGTTCGACGGGCTGACGTCGCGGTGCACGATCGCGAGCGGCGCGCCCCGCTCGTCGGAGACGCCGTACGCGTAGGCGAGCGCGCGGCACAGGTCGTGCGCCACCAGCGCGCACAGCCCCGCCGGCAGCGGCGCGCGCAGGGTCCGCATCAGCGTCAACAGCTCGACGCCGACCACCTGCTCGATGGCCATGAACAGCTCGCCATCGACGTCGCCCAGCTCGAACACCTGCACGATGTTGGGGTGGTGCAGCCGCGCCGAGAGCCGCGCCTCGGCCACGAACATCTGCACGAACTCGGGATCCTCGCACAGGTGCGGCAGGATCCGCTTGATGACCATGGGGCGTTCGAAGCGCTCGGCGCCGATCAGCTTGGCGCGCCACACCTCCGCCATCCCGCCCTTGGCGATGGGCTCGATGAGCTGGTAGCGACCGAACGTCCGCTCGACGGCGCCCCGCGTGACCTCCGGCTTCTCCACGACGTGGGCCTCACCCCATTTTGTACTTTTTCAGGAGCCGGTACAAGTGAGCGCGACCCAGACCTGAGGTGCGAGCCGCGTGGGAGAGGTTGTCGCTGGCCGCGGCGAGCAGCCGACGCAAGAAGTCGCGCTCCCACTCTTCGACGAGCTGCTCCTTGCCGAGATGGAAATCCTCGATCTCTGCGATCTCCCCGCCCGAGCGGCGCCCCGTCAGGCGCCCGAGACCGAGGTGCGCCGGCGCCAGCGGCTCGCCCGGCTGCGCCATCGCCCGCGCGCGCTCCAGCACATTGGCGAGCTCGCGGACGTTGCCCGGCCAGTCGTACTCGCCGAGCAGCGTCAGGGTCTCCGGCAGGAGCTGCCGTTCGCCCGCCAGCAGCGTCTCGACGAGCAGCGGCAGGTCGTCCTTGCGCTCGCGCAAGGGGGGCAGGCGCACGCGCGCCACGCTCAGGCGGTGGTAGAGGTCCTCGCGGAAGCGGCCGGCCTTCACCTCCTCGGCGAGGTCGCGGTTGGTGGCGACGATGAGACGGACGTCGACGGTGCGGTGGTGGGTCTCGCCGAGGCGCGCCACCTGCAGGCGCTCGATGGCGCGCAAGAGGCGCGGCTGCACGTCCGGCTCCAGCTCCCCGATCTCGTCGAGAAAGAGCGTGCCGCCGTGCGCCGACTCGAACGCGCCGGCCCGCTCGCGCTCGGCGCCGCTGAAGGCGCCCCGGGCGTGGCCGAACAGGTCCGCCTCGAGGAGCCCGCGCGTGATGGCCCCGAGGTCGCACACGACGAACGGCCCGGCGGCGCGCGCGCTGCCGGCGTGGATGGCCTCGGCGCACACCTCCTTTCCGGTGCCGGTCTCGCCTTCGATGAGCACCAGCGCGTCCGACGGCGCGATGCGCTCGACGAGGGCGAAGATCTGACGCATCGCCAGCGAGCGGCCGCGCAGGCCGTGGAACGACTCGGCCTCGCTCGGCAGCATCGGCGTCTGACTCTCGTCGGACAGGATGGTCAGCTCGCTGTCGCCGATGGTGATGACGGCGCTGGTGCCGACCACGATCTCGGAGAAGCGCGCGCCGCGGAAGTACGAGCCGTTGCGCGAGCCGAGGTCGCGCGCCTCGACCCCGTCGGCGCCGATGCGCAGCTCGAGGTGACGCCGCGACACGCGCGCGTCGGCCAGCACCAGCGCGCAGCGGGGATGCTTGCCGACGAAGTAGGTCCCGTGGGTGAGCACCAGCTCCTTGCCGCGGTCGGGTCCCGAGAGCACGACCAGGCGCAGCCGCGGCGGCACGGTCGCGCGTCGGCCAGCGGCGCCCGCCGTCGCCGCGAGGTCTGCCGCGCTCCAATCGGGAAGCTCGCTCACCTCTCGAAGGTACACGGTTCACCGGAGGGAATCGCCGGGGGCGTACGCCCCGATCTGTCTCGGATGCGAGACAAGCGCGCTTGCCCATCGATCCGTGCTTGGCGCGCAGTACGTTGAAGTTACTTTCGTTTCTGGAACGGTACGCATCGTGCTCAAGGCGACGGGCATGATGACCCGAAGCCGCACCGCGCTCCTCCCGCTCGCCCTTGTCGCGCTCGCCGCCGGCTGCGGTGGCGAAACCACGCTCGACGGCGAATCGGGCGTCGAGTCGTCGCTGGCCGCCGCCACCAGCTACACGCTGACGCTCAAGACGACCGTCGGCGGCAAGTTCGTCAGCGCCGAAAACGGCGGCAACGCCGCCCTCCTCGCCAACCGCGACGCCGCGCAGGCGTGGGAGCGCTTCACGCTCTACGACCTCGACGGCGGCGCGCTCTCGAGCGGCGACCTGGTCGCGCTCACCGCCGCGGGCGGCCAGTTCGTCTGCGCCGAGGGCGGCGGCGGCGGCGAGGTCAACGCCACGCGCACCCGCGCGCTCGACTGGGAAAACTTCCGCGTCATCAAGGTCGGCGGCTCGGGCGCCATCCACGACGGCGATCAGATCGCGCTGCAGACCCGCGTGCGCGGCCTCTACGTCTCCGCCGTCGACGGCGGCGGCGGCGCGCTGACCGCCGATCGCACGAGCGTCTCCGGCTGGGAGGCGTTCGTCGCCGGGCTGTCCGGCGGCAGCTCCGGCGGCGGCGCGTCGGGCGGTCAGTGCAACGACGCGCAGCGCAGCCACTGCAACTGTCCGAGCGGCTTCTTCTGCTGCCCCACCGACGGCTCCTGCTTCCAGAACGCCGGCGAGGTCATCTACACCCAGTGCAAGGACAGCCCGGCAGCCGTGTGCAGCATGAGCGGCACGGGCGGCGGCGGATCGACGGGCGGCGGCGGCCCGATCGGCGGCGGCTCGACGCCCCCGCCCGCCGGCACCACGCGCCTGCGCATCACCAGCAACTGCGCCGACCCGATCTGGGTCGCCCACTCCGACAACGTCCCCGACGCGCAGAACGTGCGCCTCGCCAAGGGCGAATCGCGCGACTACCAGATCCCCGCCGGCGGCCTCTCCGCCGCGCGCTTCTGGCCCAAGACCGGCTGCGACGGCAGCGGCCACGGCTGCGTCATCGGCGACAACGGCGAAGGCGGCGGCAAGCCCTGCCCCGCGACCGGCTGCCAGGCGCCGCTCGACTCGAAGTTCGAAGCGACCTTCGCGCCCGTCGGAGCCGGCGCGCAGACCTGGTACAACCTGAGCCAGGTCGACGGCTACACGCTCTCCTTCAAGGTGAAGCCGCTCGGCAGCGGCGCCGAGAAGGGCAGCTGCATCAGCTCCGACTGCTCGCGGCTGGCGCTCGCCGGCTGCCCCGGCGACGAGAACCTGAGCGGCAACGGCCTCTACTCCAGCTACGCGCACGAGGACCTGCGCGTGCGCGACGCCTCCGGCAAGGTCATCGCGTGCATGGCGCCGTGCAAGAAATGGAACTACCCGGCGCCCTACGGACTCGGCCAGGCGGAGAACCGCGACCCCGGGCTGCATCTGTGCTGCCCGACGCCGATCGACCCCGCCAGCGGGCAGTGCACCGTCGCCAACGGCTGCATGACGTCCGAGGCGTGCCGCGCGCCGGCCGATCCGCTCAGCGTCGTGCACACCAGCTACGTCGCGGCGCTGCACTCGATGTGCCCGAGCGCCTACGCCTACTCCTACGACGACGCCGCCGGCCTCCACGCCTGCCCGTCGGACACCCGCTTCGAAGTCACTTTCTGTCCGTAACGGAGGCCGCATGAACCGCATCCACTCACTCATCCTGATCTCGTCGCTGGCGCTGACTGGTTGCGCCGCCGCTACGCTCGACGAAGGACAGTCGCTCGAGGTCGAGTCGTCGCTGGCCGGCGCGACGGTCCGCCCGCTGACCCTCCAGACCGCTGTGCGCGGCAAGTACCTCACCGCCGAGAACAACGGCGGCGGACCGGTCAACGCCGACCGCGACGTCGCCAGCGGCTGGGAGACCTTCCAGCTCTACGATCTGAACGGCGGCGGCCTGGCGAGCGGCGACCTCGTGTACCTCGCCGCCGGCAACGGACAGTTCCTCTGCGCCGAAAACGGCGGCGGCTCGACGCTCGTCGCCAACCGCGCCCGCCCGCTCGACTGGGAGATCTTCCGCGTCGTCCGCGTCGGCGGCGACGGCGCCGTGCGCGACGGCGATCAGATCGGGCTCCAGACCCGGGTGCGCGGCCTCTTCGTCTCGGCCGTCGACGGCGGCGGCGGCGGTCTCACCGTCGACCGCACCAGCATCTCGGGCTGGGAGAGCTTCGTCGTGGGCGGCGGCAGCGCGCCGGCCCCGACGCCGCCGCCGGCCTGGCGTCTCACCTTCAGCGACGAGTTCGACGGCGCGGCCGGCGCCATCGACCGCGGCAAATGGACCTTCGACGTCGGCGGCGGCGGCTGGGGCAACAATGAGCTCGAGTACTACACCGACCGCACCGACAACGTGGCGCTCGACGGCGCCGGCCACCTGCAGATCGTCGCCCGCGCCGAGGCGTACGGCGGCCGCGGCTACACCTCGGGACGCATCAACAGCGCCGGCCACTTCGCGCAGGCGTACGGCCGCTTCGAGGCGCGCATCCGCATGCCGTCGGGCCGCGGCATCTGGCCCGCGTTCTGGACGCTCGGCGAGAACATCGGCGCCGCCGGCTGGCCGCGCTGCGGCGAGCTCGACATCATGGAGGCGGTCGGCGACTTCGCCGTCAACCACGGCAGCGCCCATGGCCCCGGCTACTCGGGCGGCAACCCGCTCACCGGCACCTATCGCCTGCCGGTTGGCAGCCTGGCCAACGACTTCCACGTCTTCGCCATCGAGTGGGACCCGGGCGAGGTGCGCTGGTACGTCGACAACGTGATGTACGAGCGGCGCACGTCCGCCGATCTGCCGGGCGGCACGACCTGGGTCTACGACCACGCCTTCTTCGCCATCCTGAACGTCGCCGTCGGCGGCAACTGGCCCGGCTCGCCCGACGGGTCGACCTCCTTCCCGCAGACCATGACGGTCGACTACGTCCGCATCTACGCTCGCAACTAACCTCCTCGGCACCCTTGACAGCGCCGACCGTCGAATTACGTATTATGATCGTAATTCTACCGTCACACCAAGGGAAGCGGAGGCACAAATGGGCAAGCTCGACGGAAAGGTCGCTCTCATCACGGGCGGCAGCAGCGGCATTGGCCTGGCGACCGCCAGGCGGTTCGTGGCCGACGGTGCCTACGTCTTCATCACCGGTCGCCGCAAGGCGGAGCTCGACGCCGCCGCCAAGGAGCTCGGCGCCAACGTCACCGCCGTTCAGGGCGACGTGTCGAAGCTCGCCGACCTCGACCGCCTGATCTCGAAGATCAAGGAGGTCAAGGATCGGCTCGACATCGTCTTCGCAAACGCGGGCATCGGCGAGGCCGTGCCGTTCGGCGCCATCACCGAGGACCATTATCAACGGACCTTCGATGCCAACGTCAAAGGCGTCCTCTTCACGGTGCAAAAGGCGCTACCCCTCCTTCGCGACGGCGCTTCCGTCATCCTCAACGCCTCCATCGTGGCGTCGAAAGGTCTGCCCAACGTGAGCGTGTACAGCGCGACCAAGGCGGCGCTGCGCTCGTTCGCCCGCACCTGGACCGCGGATCTGAGGAGCCGGAAGATCCGCGTCAACGTGGTCAGCCCGGGAACGATCGATACGCCGGGCCTGCGCGTCCTGGCCAACGCCGACGCCGAGGGGCTGCACGACGCGTATGCCGGCTCGATCCCGCTCGGACGCCTCGGGCGCCCCGAGGAGATTGCCAGCGCAGTGGCATTTTTGGCCTCGGACGACAGCAGCTACGTCGCGGGCAGCGAGCTCTTCGTCGACGGCGGGCTGGCGCAGGTCTGAACCTACCGTCCCACCTTGACAGGCCGCGTCCCGATGTCATATTACGACCATACTATGACCTCGAAACGCGAGCAGAAGGAGCTGACGCACCAGACGATCCTGGAATCGGCGGCGCGTCTGGTTCGGGAGCGCGGCATCGCCGGCGCGCGCGTGGCCGACGTCATGGGGCGCGCGCGCCTGACGGTGGGCGGGTTCTACGCCCACTTCGGGTCCAAGGCCGAGCTCATCGACGAGGCGCTCCGCCGGACGGGGGCCAAGCTGCGCGACACGCTCTTCGCGCGCCTCGACGAGAAGCCCGCGGCCGACCGGGCGCTGGTCATCCTCAAGCGTTACCTCTCGCCGGCGCACCGCGATCTGCAGACGGAGGGCTGTCCGCTGCCGGCCGTCGTCGGCGAGATCGCGACGACGGCGCCCGAGCATGGCGCCGTCTTACGCGGCGAGGTCGAGGCGCTCGCGGCAGGCATTGGGACGCACCTGCCGGCGGGCACGCCGCTCCAGCGTCGCCAGCTGGCGCTGGCGCTGGTGGCGCTCATGTACGGCGGCCTCGGTCTGGCGCGCGCCCTGCGCGGCACCCAGCTGTCCGACGAAGTGCTCAAAGCCTGTCGTGCGCTCGGTGCGCTGGCTGCGCGTGGTGACGGTCGCAGGTAGGCGCCGCGCGGGTTGAGGTTGACCGCACGCGTCCTCGATGGTAGTCCGGGCTCAGGCTGTAGATGCCCGACCGATCTTCCGTTACGAACCCCAGCGTCACGACCACCAGCGAACACGAGGCGCAGGGCGACGCCAGCCACGCCCCCAGAATCGACGGCGCACGCGACCTGTTCAAGCTGTCGCTCGGCGCGCTCGGCGTCGTCTACGGCGACATCGGCACCTCGCCGCTGTACGCCATCAAAGAGTGCTTCTCCAAGGAGCACGGGCTGGCGGTCACGCCCCACAACGTGCTCGGCATCCTGTCGCTCGTGCTGTGGTCGCTCATCTTCGTCATCGTCATCAAGTACCTGACGTTCATCATGCGCGCCGACAACCACGGCGAAGGCGGCATCCTGGCGCTCTTCGCGCTGGTGACTCCGCACGGCGGCGTGACCCGGCACGGCCCCGTCGTCCTCTTGATGCTCGGGCTGTTCGGCGCGGCGCTCCTCTACGGCGACGGCATGATCACGCCTGCGATCTCGGTGCTCGGCGCCGTCGAAGGTCTCGGCGTCGCCACCCATGCGCTCGACCGTTACGTCGTGCCCATCAGCGCGCTCATCCTCATCGCGCTGTTCCTCTTGCAGCGTCGCGGCACCGCCCGGATGGGCAGCATCTTCGGACCGACGATGTTGATCTGGTTCGCGAGCATCGGCATCGTCGGCGTCCGCGCCATCATGCGCCAGCCGTCGGTCCTGCAGGCGGCCAGCCCGGTCTACGCCGTTCGCTTCTTCGCGCAAAACGGCTGGCACGGCTTCTTCGTCCTCGGCGCGGTCGTCCTCGTCATCACCGGCGGCGAGGCGCTCTACGCCGACATGGGCCACTTCGGACGGCGGCCGATCCGCACCGCCTGGTTCGTCGTCGCGATGCCGGCGCTCTTGATGAACTACTTCGGTCAGGGCGCCCTGCTCCTCCACGATCCGACGGCCGTCACCAACCCTTTCTATGCGCTGGCCTCGGGCTGGACGCTCTATCCCATGGTCGTCGTGGCGACATTGGCGGCGGTGATCGCGTCGCAGGCGCTCATCTCGGGCGCCTTTTCGCTCACCCAGCAGGCGGTGCAGCTCGGCTACTGGCCGCGCGTCCGCATCGTGCACACCTCCGGCGATGCCGCCGGTCAGATCTACATCCCCGAGATCAACTGGGCGCTCATGTTGGCCGCCGTGGCGCTGGTGTTCGGCTTCGGCAGCTCCTCGGGGCTGGCCGCGGCGTACGGCATCGCCGTGACCGGCACCATGAGCATCACGTCGGTGCTCTTCTACGTCGTGGCGCGCCGGCGCTGGGGCTGGAGCTTCGCCGCCGCCGGCAGCCTCGTCGCCGTGTTCCTCGCCTTCGATCTGTCGTTCTTCGCCGCCAACGTCAACAAGATCGCCAAGGGCGGCTGGTTTCCGCTGGCCATCGGCGCCGCCGTCTTCACCATCATGACCACCTGGCGTCGCGGGCGCGCCGAGCTGAGCCGCATGCTCGAGGCGGCCACCCTCCCCGTCGAGCTCTTCATGCAGGACATCGCCTATACCAAGCCGACGCGCGTGCCCGGCACCGCCGTCTTCATGACCTCGGTGCAGGGCGGCATCCCGCCGGTGCTGCTCCACCACTTCAAGCACAACAAGGTGCTGCACGAGCAGGTGGTGCTCCTGTCGGTGGTCACCGAGGATCGCCCGGTGGTCGGCGGCGTCGATCGCGTGCGCGTCGAAGAGCTGGGCCACGGCTTCTGGCGCGCGGTGGCGCGCTACGGCTTCATGCAGAGCCCCAACGCGCTCAAGATCATGCGCCGCTGTCAGCGCGCCGGGCTGTCGATGGATCCCGACAGCATCAGCTTCTACCTCGGGCGCGAGACGCTGCTCACCAGCGGCCGCTCGCAGATGGCGCGCTGGCGCAAGTACCTGTTCGCCTTCTTGTCGCGCAACTCGCGCACGGCGACGGCGTTCTTCGGGCTGCCGCCCAACCGCGTCGTCGAGCTGGGGACGCAGGTCGAGCTGTAGGCCTCCGATTTTCTGCATCGCTCCGATTTTCTGCATTGCGTTGGTTGACAGTGTCTGACGGTTGCCTAGATGGATCGGGTGACCTTTCCAGGCCGCCGTTCGGTGAAGGAGCATCAGCTCGCCGTACGCATGCCTGATGACCTGTTGCGGCTGATCGACTCCGAGGTCGAGCGCCGCCGGGTCGCCAATCCGGGTTCCGAGATCAGCCGCTCGGACGTCATCCGTGACGTCCTCTATCGAAACCTCGGGCCGCCCATGACAACGGGAGAGCCATGAACGCCGTGGAACAGCCGCAGCGAAGCGCCGACCGCGCCGCTACCGCCACCGCCAAGACCGAGACTGCCGACGAAGGACGCCTGCGCATCGAACGCGAGCAGCTCAACCTGGCGCTGGAGCTCGGGCGCATGGGCTCGTGGGAGTGGGACCTCGCGACCGATCGCGTTCACTGGGACGGCATGCTCGAGCGCATTCACGGCATGCCCAGCGGCAGCTTCGGCGGCACGTTCGCGCACCATCAATCGGGGATCCATCCCGACGACCGCGACCACGTGTCGGCGACGGTGCGGCGCTCGATCGCGGAGCGGCAGCCGCAGCACCTCGAGTATCGCATCGTCCTGCCCGACGGCACCATCCGCTGGCTGGAGTCGCACGGCCGCCTCTTCCTCGACGACGCAGGCACACCGACGCGGCTGGCCGGTATCTGCATGGATGTGACGCAGCGGCGTCAGGCGCTCGCCGAGATGCTCGACGTCATCTCCGACGCCTTCACCGTCGTCGACGCCAACTGGCGCGTCTTGTATGTCAACGAGCCGGGGGCTCGCGCCGCCGGGCGCACGCGCGAGGCGCTGCTCGGCCGCGTTCTGTGGCACGAGTTTCCCGAGGCGGTCGGCACGCCGTTTCACGAGCTGCAGCTGCGCGCGATGAAGGAGCGGACGCCGATCAGCTTCGAGCAGTTCTATCCGCCGCTCGGCAAATGGTTCGTCACGCGCGCCTATCCGACGCGCGACGGGCTGGCCATTCACACGCAAGACGTGACGGCGCGCCACGAGGCCGAAGCGCAGCTCACGCGGCAGACGGCGCATACCAAGCTGCGCGCCGACGTGACCGAGGCTCTCGCCGCCACCGACACGCTGCGCGCCATCTTGCAGCACTGCTGCCAATCCGCGGTCGATCGCCTCGGGGTCTCCTTCGCGCGCATCTGGCTGCGCAACCCGGAAGAGCCGATGCTGGACCTCGAGGCCAGCGCCGGCCTCTACACGCACATCGACGGCGGCCATGCGCGGGTTCCCGTCGGCAAGTTCAAGATCGGGCTGATCGCCGAAGAGAAGCTGCCGCACTTGACCAACGACGTGCAGACCGATCCGCGCGTCGGTAATCCGGAATGGGCGAAGAAAGAGGGCATGGTCTCGTTTGCCGGCTATCCCCTCCTCGCCGACGGCCAGGTCATCGGCGTGTTCGCGATGTTCGGCCGAGAGCGGCTGGCCCCCGACACGCTCATGGCGCTCGGCTCGATCTCGGACGCCATCGCGCAGGGCGTCAAGCGCAAGCAGGCGGAGCTGGCGCTCGAGGAGCGCGCCAACGAGCTGGCGCGCTCGAACTCCGACCTCGAGCAGTTCGCCTACGTCGCGTCGCACGACCTGCAGGAGCCGCTGCGCATGGTCGCCGGCTACGTGCAGCTGATCGAGCGCCGCTACCGCGACAAGCTCGACTCCGATGCCAACGAGTTCATCGGCTTCGCCGTCGAAGGCGCGCAGCGGATGCAGCGGCTGATCAACGATCTCTTGAGCTACTCGCGCGTCGGTCGGCGCGGCGCCGAGTTCGCCGCCGTCGACGCCGACGTCGCCTGCGCTCACGCGGTCGAAGCGCTCGGCACCATCGTCGCGGAGAGCGGCGGCACCGTCACCAACGACCCGCTGCCGTCGGTGTGGGGCGACGAGACCCAGCTCGAGCAGCTGCTGCAGAACCTCATCTCGAACGGGCTCAAGTTCCGGGGCAAGGGGCCCCCCCGCGTCCACGTCTCGGCCGAGCGTCGCGGCCCCGACTGGCTCTTCTCGGTGCGCGACAACGGCATCGGCATCGACCGCGAGTACTTCGACCGCATCTTCGTCATCTTTCAACGGCTGCACGGACGTCAGGAATATCCCGGCACCGGCATCGGCCTCGCCATCTGCAAGAAGATCGTCGACCGCCACGGCGGACGAATCTGGGTAGACTCGACGCCGGGCGCCGGCTCGACGTTCTATTTCACGCTGCCGGCGCAGGAACGGAAAATTCGATGACACGAACCGTGGCGCGGCCGATCGAGATCCTGCTCGTGGAAGACAACCCGGGCGATGTGCGCCTCACCAAGGAGGCGCTGCGCGAAGGCAAGGTGGCCAACAACCTCTCCGTCGCTGCCGACGGCGTCGAGGCGCTCGCGTTCTTGCGCCGCGAAGGAGCTCACGCCAACGCGACGCGGCCCGATCTGGTTCTCCTCGACCTGAACCTGCCGCGCAAGGACGGCCGGCAGGTGCTCGCCGAGATCAAGAACGACGCCGAGCTGCGCCGCATCCCGGTCGTGGTGCTCACCACCTCCAAGGCCGAGGAGGACATCCTCAAGACCTACGATCTGCACGCCAACTGCTACATCGCCAAGCCCGTCGACCTCGATCAGTTCATCCGTGTGGTGAAGTCGATCGACGACTTCTGGCTGACGGTGGTTCGGTTGCCGTCGGAATGACCAGCTCCCCCACGCCGCGCCCGCGCGTCTTGTTGGTCGAGGACAATCCGGCCGACGCGCGACTGCTGCGTGAGCTGCTTGCCGAGGCGCGTCACGATCGTTTCGAGATCGTGCACGTCGATCGCGTCTCGGCGGCGCTCGATCGGCTGGGCGAAGGTGGCATCGACGCGATGCTGCTCGACCTGTCGCTGCCCGACGGCGCCGGCCTCGAGACCGTCACGCGCATGCTGCGCGAGGTGCCGGCCATGCCGGTGGTCGTGCTCACGGGTCTCGACGACGAGACGCTGGCGCTCCGCAGCGTGCAGGCCGGTGCACAGGACTACCTGGTCAAGGGACACGTCACGTCGCAGCTCCTGGTGCGCGCCATTCGCTACGCCATCGAGCGCAAGAAGACGCTCGAGGAGCAGCGCCGTCACGCCGAGGTCGAGGCCACGGCGCGCCGCTCGCGTTTCCTTGCCGAAGCCGGCCGCATGCTCTCGGCCTCGCTCGACACCGCGACGCTCTTGAACACCATCGGGCGGATCGTCGTCCCCGATCTCGGCGAGATCTGCTGCGTCGACCTCATCGACGACGGCGGCAAGATCCGCCGCACCATCGCCGGTCACGGCGCTGCCATCGACGAGCAGCTGGCGCGCGCGCTGGAAGCGTATCCGCCCGACCTGTCGGCGCCGCGCAGCCCGGTGGCCGAGGTCATCCGCACCGGCCAGTCGATTCAGCTGGAGCGGATCGACCAGGTACTGCTCGACCGGACCACGGTCTCCGAGGACCAAGCGGATCTGTGGCAGCGCGCCGCCGTTCGCACGGGCGTCATCGCTCCCTTGATGGCGGGCGGCCGGGTGTTCGGCGCGATGTGCGTGCTGAGGACGCACGACGCGCAGCGCTACGAAGTCGGGGATCGGCTGCTGTTCGAGGAGCTGGCGCAGCATGCGGCGCTGGCGCTCGACAACGCCGACCTCTATCGCAAGGCGCGCGCGGCGGTGCGAGCGCGCGATGAGATGGTGAACGTCGTCTCGCACGATCTGCGCAACCCGCTCAACGTCGTCACCATGTCGGTGGCGCTCTTGCGGCGGACGCAGCTGCCGCCCAACGTCGAGGCGATCGTGCAGCGCGTGGGTCGCTCGGCGGAGCAGATGCTCGGCCTCATCAACGATCTCCTCGACGTGGCGCGCATCGAAAATGGCACGCTCGCGGTCGAGGTGAGCAGTCAGCCGGTCGACGCGCTCGTCAACGCGGCGGTCGATCTGCTGCGGCCGCTGGCGGCGAATCGCTCCATCACCCTGGAAGCGACGCTGCCGCCCGATCTGCCGCCGGCGCTGTGCGATCGACCGCGCATCCTGCAGGTCCTGTCGAATCTGGTCGGCAACGCGATCAAGTTCACGCAGCCGGGCGGACGGATCGAGATCGACGTCGCGGCCGCGAGCGAGGGCGTGCGGGTCTCGGTACGGGACACCGGCGCGGGCATCCCTCGCGAGCAGATCGAGCACGTCTTCGACCGCTTCTGGCAGGCCAAGCGCGCCGATCGTCAAGGCGCGGGGCTGGGTCTCGCGATCGCCAAGGCGATCGTCGAGGCGCACCGGGGCCAGATTGGCGTCGACAGTCAGCTCGGCCTCGGCTCCAGCTTCCACTTCGTAATTCCGACGCGGCCCGCCGAGCCGGCAATCCCCTCGGCGCCGCGCGTGCTGGCCGTCCTCGGGGCTGAGCCGATCGCCTCGCGCTGAACGTTCCGCTGTATCGCGAGCGATGCACCGTGTATCGTCGCTGTTGCGACCGCCTCCGCGTAACCGCGCGATATTCCGTCGCGGAGAAGCGGCATGCGGCCTGCTTGGTGAAGCGCTAGTTACCAGCCACTACGGGGTTTGGGACGAAGGGGGACGCAGCGGAGCGCGTCGAATGCTCGTCGAGACCAGAAGGAGCCCCCATGCGAGCTGCTCGAGTCGTCGCGGTCCTACAGGCCTTCACCGTCGCCGTCGTGGCCATCGTCGCCGGCGCCGGTTGTAGCGGCGCGCGTCTCGACGACGCCGCGGCGCTGTCGAGCGGGCTGACGCAGGAGCCGAGCTTCGGATCCAATCCCGGCAACCTGACGATGTACACCTACGTGCCGGCGAGCATGCCGTCGTCGGCGCCGCTGGTGGTCGTGCTGCACGGCTGCGGGCAGACCGCGGCCGAATACGTGAACGCCGGCTGGAACGAGCTCGCCGACCTCGCCAAGTTCTACCTCGTCTATGCCGAGACGGCGTCGCCAGGCGGCTGCTTCGGCTGGCTCTCGTCGACCGACACGTCGCGCGATTCGGGGCAGGCGCTGTCGATCAAGCAGATGGTCGACGACATGAAGCAGAAGCATTCGATCGACGGCAGCCGCGTCTTCGTCACCGGGCTCTCGGCGGGCGGCGCCATGACGTCGGTGATGCTGGCGACCTATCCCGACGTCTTCGCCGCCGGCGCGAGCATGGCGGGCGTGGCCTATCGCGCCAACATCGGCGAGACCAAGACGCCGATGGCGTTCGGCGACTCGGTGCGCGCCGCGTATCCGGGGTACCAGGGACCGTGGCCGCGCATGTCGGTGTGGCAGGGCCAGAGCGACTCGGTCGTGGCGCCCTCGAGCGCGACGGCGCTGGTGAGCCAGTGGACCAACGTCCACGGCCAGTCGGGTACCGCGACCTCGATGAACACCGTCGAGACCGCCATGCACGCGAGCTATGCCGACGCGCAAGGCCAGGTGGTCGTCGAGTCGTATCTGATCCCGAGCATGGCGCATGGAACGGCGCTACACGTGCCGTTCGCGGCGGCGGGCGGCTGTGGCAAGGCGAGCGCCTATCTGCTCGAGGCGGGCATCTGCTCCACCTACTACGCCGGCACCTTCTTCGGTCTCTTGACGGCGCCGGGCGCGACGCCCGACCTCGGCTCCGGCGGTGGCGGAAGTGGCGGCGGCAACGGCGGCAGCGGCAACGGCGGGCTCTCCGTCACCGGCCTGGACATCGCCGGCCTGCTCGTCCTGGCCGCGGCCCTGCTCGGCACCGGCGTCGCGCTGAACCGCCGCAAGACCCGCGTAGGCAGTCGCTGACCCGACCGCCACCCGTGGCGTGACACGGATCGCCTGCTGAGCGCTTGCAATAGTTAGCAGTACTCGGACACACTGGGTGCCGTGATCGTCGACGGACCCAAGGAACAGGCCAAGCGCAGCAGTGCGGCCATCGGCGAGTTCATCCGCGACCAGCGCCAGCAGGCGCAGGTCTCGTTGCGGCAGCTGTCCCGGCTGGCCGGCGTGTCGAACCCGTACCTGTCGCAGATCGAGCGCGGCATGCGCCGCCCGAGCGCGCAGATCCTGCAGCAGAACGCCAAGGCGCTGCGTATCTCGGCCGAGCAGCTCTACGTGCACGCGGGGTTCCTCGAGTTCCGCGAGGGCAACCCGGAGCTGG
>JAQBQH010000280.1 GCA_028287105.1 Myxococcales bacterium | reverse complement strand
GCCGGTGCGCGGTTGGCAGGCGCCGACACGGCGACCGGCGACGCGCTGGCGGCGTACGGCCTGCATCTCGGCCGCGCCTTTCAGATCGTCGACGATGTGCTCGACGTCGAAGGCAATCCGCGCACGCTCGGTAAGTCGGTGCTCACCGACGTCCGCGAAGGCAAGCTGACCCTGCCGGTGCTCTTCGCGCTCGAGCGCGAGCCGGCCTTGCGCGCGGTGCTCGACGCGTGCGCCGCCACCGACGCCGACGAGGCGGGCGGAGTAGCCGAAGCGGTGGCGCGCACCGGCGCCGCCGAGCTGGCGCGCGAGCGGGCGCGACAGGAGACCGCCCGCGCCATCGCCGCCTTGCAAACCCTACCGTCGTCGTCGTGGTCGGACGCGCTGCGGTTCATTGCGCACGAGCTGTGCGCGCGGGTGTCCTGATGTACCAGTCCACGCGCGAATTCATCGAGAAGCTCGACGCTGCCGGCGAGCTGGTACGCATCCGGCGCGAGTGCGATCCCAACCTCGAGATCGCCGAGATCGCCAGCCGCACCATGAAGCTCCCCGGCGGCGGGCCGGCGCTCTTGTTCGAGAACCCGCGCGGGTCGCACTACCCGCTCGCCATCAACCTCTACGGATCGAAGCGGCGCATGGCGATGGCGCTCGGCGTCGACGACATCCAGGAGCACGCCAGCGCGCTGGCGGAGCTGGTCGGCGGCGCGGCCGCGCCCGGCGGCTCGCTGTGGGACAAGCTCAAGATGCTGCCGAAGCTGGCGCGCGTCGCGGGTGCCTTGCCCAAGAGCGCCTCGGGCCCGGCGCCGTGTCAGGAGATCGTCGAGGCCGACGTAGATCTCCGGCGCCTGCCGATCTTGACCTGCTGGCCCGAGGACGGCGGCCCGTTCATCACGCTGCCGATCGTGTTGACCCACGATCCCGACACCGGCGTGCGCAACTGCGGCATGTACCGCATGCAGCTCCTCGATCAGCGCACCACCGGCATGCACTGGCAGGCGCACAAGACCGGCATGCGCCACTTCAACAAGTACAAAGAGCGCGGCCAGAAGATTCCGGTCGCCGTGGTCATCGGCGGCGATCCGGCGCTCACCTACGCGGCGACGGCGCCGCTCCCCGACGGCGTCGACGAGCTCCTGCTGGCGGGCTTTCTGCGACGGCGCGCGGTCGAGTTGGTGCCGTGCAAGACCCAGCCGATCGAAGTCCCCGCCGACGCCGACTTCATCCTCGAAGGCTACGTCGATCCGACCGAGGCCATGATCGACGAGGGGCCGTTCGGCGATCACACCGGCTACTACACGCCGCGCGACAAGTACCCCGCGTTCCACGTCACCTGCGTGACCCGCCGCCGCGACCCGATCTACACGACCACGGTCGTCGGTCGCCCACCGATGGAAGACGCGTGGCTGGGAAAGGCCACCGAAAGGCTGTTCCTGCCGCTTCTGCGCATGATGCTGCCCGAGCTCACCGACTACAACCTGCCGGTCGAGGGCGTGTTCCACAACATGGCCATCGTCGCCATCGACAAGCAGTACCCGTGGCACGGGCGCAAGATCATGCACGCCCTGTGGGGCATGGGGCAGCTCATGTTCACCAAGTGCGTGATCGTCGTCGACAAGGACGTCGACGTGCACAACGTCGCCGAGGTCGCGTGGCGCGTGCTCAACAACATCGATCCCAAGCGCGACGTCATGATCTCCGACGGGCCCTACGACGTCCTCGATCACGCGTCGTGCGCGGTCGGCTTCGGCGGCAAGATGGGCGTCGACGCCACGGCCAAGTGGAAAGAGGAGGGCTACGACCGCGTCTGGCCGCAGCCGGTGAGCATGTCGCCCGACATCGAGGCGCGCGTCGACCGCGTGTGGCGGGAGCTCGGCATCGAGCAGGCGGCCAAGCGATGAGCCGCGCCGTGCAGCAGATGTTCGACGGCATCGCGCCGACCTACGACACGCTCAATCGCGTCCTGTCGCTCGGGATCGATCAGTCGTGGCGGCGCAAGGCCGTCGCTGCGCTGGGTGATATCCACGGGCGCAAGGTGCTCGACGTGTGCGCCGGCACGCTCGACCTCTCGCTCATCGCCGTCGATGCGGGCGCCGAGGTCATCGCCACCGACTTCTCGCACGCGATGCTCGCCGGCGGGCGCGGCAAGGTGCTCATCCCGGTGGTGCGCGCCGACGCGCAGGAGCTGCCCTTCGAGGACGCCAGCTTCGACGGCGTCATCTGCGGCTTCGGC
Source organism: Myxococcales bacterium (assembly GCA_028287105.1). Classification (GTDB taxonomy): domain Bacteria; phylum Myxococcota_A; class Polyangia; order Palsa-1104; family Palsa-1104; genus JAQBQH01. The sequence goes on along the minus strand of JAQBQH010000280.1, from coordinate 19,854 downwards.
CTGCGCAACCTCGACGACGCGCGCGCCGGGCTCGCCGAGATGCGCCGGCTCGTCAAGCGCGGCGGCCGCGCCGTGGTGCTCGACTTCTTCCGCCCGCGCCGCACCATCACGCGCGCGGTGCAGTCGCTCTACAACCAGCGGGTCCTGCCGTTCGTGGGCGGGCTGGTCTCCGGCGACGGCTCGGCCTATCGCTACCTGGCTGACTCGATCGAGCGCTTCGCGTCGCGCGAGGACATCGAGCAGCTCTGCCGTGACGTCGGATTCCAGAGCGCGCGCGGCGAAGACTTCACGCTCGGCATCGCCAGCATGGTCGTGGCGCAGTCATGAGCGCGTCGCCGCTCAAGCTGGTCGTCGCCGTCGGTGGCGCTTCGGGCGCGCCCTACGCGCGGCGTATCCTCGAGGTGCTCGCGGCGCAGCCCGCCGACGTCGTGCAGACCCACGTCGTCTTCTCCAAGGCGGCGCATCAGGTGTGGGCGGAGGAGATCGGGACGCCGACGGCCGATCTGCCATTCAAGAAGTGGGATGCGCGCGACTTCAACGCCCCGTTCGCCAGCGGCTCGGGCGGCTTCCACGCCATGGTCGTCATTCCCTGCTCGATGGGGGGCCTCGGGCGCATCGCGCACGGCATCAGCGAGGACCTCATCGGCCGCGCCGCCGACGTCATGCTCAAGGAGCGGCGCAAATTGATCCTGGTCGCGCGCGACACGCCGCTGTCGCTCATCCATCTCGAGAACATGACCGCGGTGACGCGCGCCGGCGCCATCGTCTTGCCGGCGATGCCGTCGTTCTACGCGCGGCCGCACACCATCGAAGAGCTGCTCGACACCGTCGTCGGGCGCGTCTTGGACCACCTCGGGCTGCCCATCAAGCTGGGGCCGCGCTGGGGAGCGGAAGGAGAACGTCGATGAACGCTGCCACACTCGCGGAGATCGCGCGTCAGGTGCTGTCGCCCGTCGAGGCGCCGGCCAGCTTCGTGCACTCGCAGCTGCTCGGTCCCGACGAGCCCGACTCCGACGACGTCGACGAGTGGCTCACGCTCGACGCCGACACGGCGCGCCGCATCGCCGACGCCGGCGGCAAGGTGGTGCTGCGTTGGCCGTCGCTGACGCTGCAAGCGGCGCCGCGTCTTCAGGGCATCACGCTCGAGGTGATCGTGCAGGGCGGCGACGCGGCGGCGCTCGAGGCGTCGGTGCAGTCGCTCGGCGTGGCGCTGGCGCGCGGCGCGTCGGTGCGGGCGGCGCTGGCCTTCGGCGACACCGGCATCGACTGCTATCGCGCGGCGGCGGCGACGCGTCGCAATCTCGGAACCGCCGTCCCGATTCGCGCGCGCTGGGACGGACCGCTCGACGTCAAGGGCGCGGCGCTGGCGCTGACCTTCGGCGCCGACGAAATCGCCGGCCCCATGGCGCCGCCCAAGCAGCGCTACAAGCTCGCTCAGCTCGGCGGCCCGCCCGAGGACGGCGGCAAGCCGAGCCCTACGTTCGTGGAGTCGTTGATTCAAGCCGCAGGACGCTTCCCGGCCAGGAGACGCTGATGTCCGCCATTCTCGATCAAGTCCGCGCCAAAATCGCCGGCGGCGTACGCCTCTCGTTCGACGACGGCGTGCGGCTCATGAAGGAGCACGACGTCGGCGCGCTCGGGGTGCTCGCCAATCAGGTGCGCCAGGAGCGCCACGGCGATCGCACCTACTTCAACGTCAACATGCACTTGAACGCGACCAACGTCTGCGTCGCCGACTGCCACTTCTGCTCCTTCGCGAGGCTGCAGGAGGGGATGCCCGGCGCGTACACGATGACCGTCGAGGAAGCGGTCGGCAAGGTGCGCGCGCGGCCGGCCGACATGACCGAGATCCACATCGTCAACGGCCTGCATCCGGGGCTGCCGTTCTCCTATTACGAGGAGCTCCTGCGCGCGATCAAAGCGGAGCGCCCGTCGCTGCACGTGAAGGGCTTCACGGCGGTCGAGATCGCCTACTACGCCGAGCACTACAGCATGACCGTGACCGAGGTGCTCGAGCGGCTCGTCGCCGCCGGGCTCGGCTCGTTGCCGGGCGGCGGCGCGGAGGTGTTCGCCGATCGCGTGCGCCGGAAGATCTGCTCCGACAAGGTCGACGCCGACGGCTGGCTCGCGATCCATCGCGCCGCGCACAAGATGGGGCTGCGCTCCAACTGCACGCTGCTCTACGGCCACATCGAGACGGTCGAGGAGCGCGTCGACCACATGGTACGGCTGCGCACGCTGCAGGACGAGACCGGTGGCTTTCAGACGTTCATTCCGCTGGCGTTCCACAACGAGAACAACGCGCTCGAGAAGCTGCCGGGGCCGACCGGGCTCGACGACCTGCGCGTCTTCGCCGTGTCGCGCCTCATGCTCGACAACATTCCGCACCTCAAGGCCTACTGGGCGATGCTGGGCGTCAAGGCGGCGCAGATCGCGCTGTGGTACGGCGCCGACGACGTCGACGGCACCGTCGAGGAAGAGAAGATCTACAAGATGGCCGGTTCGCGCGCGCCCGATGCGCTGACGCGCGCGGAGCTGGTGCGGCTGATTCGCAACGCGGGGCGGATTCCCGTCGAGCGCGACACCTTGTACAACGTGGTCGCCGAGGGCGCGGCGCTCGACGCGGTCCTGTCGGTCAAGCAGCGGCGCACGCTGGAGGTGCTGGCGTGAGCGCGGCAGCGAAAGGCAAGAAGCTGCGCATCGCGGCGGCGCCGTTTCTCAACACGCGCGCGCTCATCTCGGGGCTCGCGGCCGAGCCGCCCTCGGGCGTCGAGCTGCAGATCTGCTCGCCGGCCGAAGGTGCGCGCCGGCTCGCCGAGCGCGAGTGCGACGTGGCGCTCCTGCCCGTGGCGGCGTTCGCGCGGCAGGGCGATCTCGTGGCGGTGCCGGGCATCTGCATCGGCGCCAAGCAGCGCGTCGGGTCGGTGCTCTTGGTGTCGGAAGTGCCGGCGCACGAGCTGACCACGGTGGCGCTGGATCAGTCGTCGCGCACGTCGGTGGTGCTGGCGCGCGTGCTCTTGCGCGAGCGGCGCGCGACGCGGGGCGAGCCGAAGTACGAAGCGCGCCCGCCCGAGGAGCTGACCCCCTGCGTCGACGGTGCGCGCGGCGCGGTCATCATCGGCGACCAGGCGCTGCGCGCCGTCGCCGAGCGGCGCTTCCCCTACGTCTACGATCTGGCGGAGCTGTGGCGTCAGCTGACCGGCAAGCCGTTCACCTTCGCCGTGTGGGCCGGTCGCGCCGACGTCATCGACGGCGACGTCGCCGGCCTCTTGCACGGCTCGTTGCAGCACGGCCTGGCGCGGCTCGACGAGATCGCCGCCGACGCCGGCCGCCACGGGGTCACGCCCGAGCGCGCGCGCAGCTACCTCCGCGAGGAGCTGCACTTCATCCTCGACGAAGAGCAGGTCGCGGGCGCCGACGAGTATCTCGAGCGCGCCGCCGGCGCGGGCCTGTTGCCGCGCGCGACCCTGCGCCGCCTCGGCGACGCGCCACCGACGGTCGACGTCTCGCGCGCCATCGAGCGTGCCGGCCAGGGCGAGCGCCTGTCGGCCTTCGAGATCACCGCCATGCTCGAGCGCGGGGACCTCATCGAGTTGGGTGCGGCCGCCAATCGCCGTCGCGAAGCGCTCAACCCCGACGGCGTCGTCTCCTACATCGTCGAGCGCAACATCAACTACACCAACATCTGCGTCACCGCGTGCCGCTTCTGCGCCTTCTTCCGCAACCCCGGCGACAAAGACGAAGGCTACGTCCTGTCGCGCGAAGAGATGGGCGAGAAGATCAAAGAGACCGTCGCTGCCGGCGGCGTGCAGATCCTCTTGCAGGGCGGGCTCAACCCCGAGCTGCCGCTCACCTGGTACGAAGAGCTCTTCCGCCATCTCAAGTCGACCTATCCGATCAAGCTGCACGCGCTCTCGCCCGAGGAGATCTTGTACCTGTGCCGCCTCGAGTCGCTCCCGCTCGAGACGGTGCTCGAGCGGCTCGTGGCGGCCGGGCTCGACTCCCTGCCCGGCGGCGGGGCCGAGATCCTCGTCGACCGCGTGCGCCAGCGCATCGCCAAGCTCAAGTGCACGTCGTCGGAGTGGCTGGAGGTCATGCGCGTCGGCCACCGCCTCGGCCTGCGCTCGTCGTCGACGATGATGTTCGCCTGCGGCGAGACCTTGCCGGAGCGCGCCGAGCACCTGCTCAAGATCCGCGATCTGCAGGACGAGACTGGCGGCTTCACCGCGTTCATCTGCTGGCCGTTCCAGCCCGGCAACACGCGCCTCCCCGGCGGCGACGGCTCGGCGCACGCGTACCTGCGCACGCTGGCGACGGCGCGGCTGGCGCTCGACAACGTGGCGCACCTGCAGGCGTCGTGGCCGACGATGGGCGCGGCCGTCGGGCAGGCGGCGCTGCACTTCGGCGCCGACGACTTCGGCCAGGTGATGTTCGAGGAGAACGTGGTCTCGGCGGCCGGCACGATCTACACGATGGACATCGCCAACATCGAGCGCCACGTGCGCGCGGCCGGCTTCGCGCCGGTGCGGCGCGACATGCGCTACGGACGGCTGACTTCGTGATCGTCCACGCCGCGCCCTGGGTCGTTCCCGTCGCTGCGCCGCCAGTGCGCGACGGCGCCGTGGTGCTCGATGGCGACCGTGTCGTCGCCGTGGGGACACTCGCCGACCTGCGCGGCATGGGTGAGATCGAAGAGCACGACGGCGTCCTGACCCCCGGGTTCATCAACGCCCACACGCACCTCGAGCTCTCGCACCTGCGCGTGCCCGGCGGCCAGGGTCTGGTTCCGTGGATTCGGCGGCTCATGGCCGCGCGCACGCCCACCGACGTCGAGGTCGCGCGTGCCGCGGCGCGCGGCATGGCGGCGCGCGGCACCGTCGCCTGCGTCGACATCTCCAACGACGGCTCGTCGCGGCCGCTCTTCGCCGAGGCGCGCGTCGAAGCCCGGGTCCTGCACGAGCGCATCGCGCCGCGCGGCGAGCCGGCGCCCTCGCCATCGACGATGATGCGCGGGCTCACCGAGACCCCGCACGCCGCCTACACCTGTGGCCTCTCGGCGCTGCGCACGCTCGCCGCGCGCAACGGCGGCCAGCTCGCGTCGATCCACGTCGAGGAAGATCCTGCCGAGGCCGCCTGGCTCGTCGACGGCGTCGGCCCTTTCGCCGATTTTCTCCACGAGCGTGACGCGCTGCCGTCGGTGGGAGTACCGCACTCCCGCCCCATCGAGTGGCTCGATTCACTGGGCGTCCTCGGCGCCGGCACCCTCCTCGTCCACCTCACCGTCGCCGACAGCGACTCCTTGGCACGCGCCGCGCGACGCGACTGCATCGCGGTGCTCTGCCCGCGCTCCAATCAGCACATCGGTGGTCGCCTGCCGCCCGTCGACGGCATTCGTGCGGCCGGCCTGCGCGCGGCCATCGGCACCGACTCGCTGGCGTCGTGCGCGACGCTCGACGTCCTCGGCGACGTACAGCTCCTGGCGCGCGCCGGCGTCGATGCCGCCTGGCTGGTGCGCGCGGCCACCGCCGGCGGCGCTGACGCCATGCAGGCGCCGCAGCTCGGCTCGCTCGCCATCGGCAAGCGTCCGGGGCTGGTCGCCCTCGGTGACGACGCGCGCGGGCTGCGCGATCCGATCGCCTGGTTGGCCCACGAAGCGGCGGACGCGCCCGCATGGAGGATCGCATGAGCTCGGTCGCCGCCCGTTACGCCAAGCTCGTGGCGCTGCCGCACACCGTCTTCGCGCTGCCCTTCGCCGTTGGTGCGGCGGCGATCGCGTGGCGGCACGGCGCGGTGCCCTTCTCGCTCGCGCGGCTCGTGCTCATCGTCGTCGCCGTCGCCGCGGCGCGCACCGCCGCCATGGCGTTCAATCGCGTCGCCGATCGTCGCTTCGACGCCGCCAATCCGCGCACCGCCGCGCGAGAGCTTCCGCGCGGTGCCGTCAGCTTGCGCGGCGCAATCGCCGTCACCGTCGCTGCGTCGCTGCTCTTCGTCGCCGCCGCCGCGCTCCTCGGTACGTGGCCGCTCCTCCTCTCGCCGGTGGCGCTCTTCATCCTGCTCGGCTACTCGCTCGCCAAGCGGTTCACCTGGGCCACGCACCTGTGGCTCGGCGTCTCGCTCGGGGGCGCGCCCGCGGGCGCCTGGATCGCGGTGACCAACGACTTCGGCTGGGCGCCGCTGGCGCTGTCGCTCGCGGTCGCCTGCTGGGTCGCCGGCTTCGACATCATCTACGCCACGCAAGACGTCGAGTTCGATCGCGGCCGCCGCCTCGGCTCCATCCCGGCGCGCTTCGGCGTGGCACGCGCGCTCGGCATCTCCCGCGCGCTCCACATCGCTGCCGTCGCCGGCCTCATCGCGTTCGGCGTCCTCTTGCACCTCGGCTTCATCTACGGCGCGGGCGTCGCGGTCATCGCGCTCACGCTCGCCTACGAGCAGCGCATGGTCTCGCCGAATGATCTCTCACGCGTCGGCAAGGCCTTCTTCGATCTCAACGGCTACGTGTCGCTCGCCTTTGCCGCGTGCGCCATCGTGGAGGCGCTGCGATGATCGTTCTTCTGCGCGCGGACGCGTCGATCGCCGAGACCCGCGAGGTCGAAGCGGCGCTGACCAGGGCCGGCGCCTCGTGCCGTCGCGTCCGCGGCCCCGGCCGCCTGGCGCTCGAGGTGGTCGGCCCCTACGCGCCGTTCGACGACGCCACGCGCGCGCGCATCGTCGCGCTCGGCGCGGTCGAGTCGCTGCTCCAAGCCGACGATCCGTCGCCGCGCGTCACCGCCGCCCACGGTCCCGTCAACGTCGACACGCCTTCCGGCGTCGTCGCCGTCGGCGCCGACGAGTGGACGCTCATGCTCGGCCCGTGCGCCGTCGAGAACGAAGCCGATCTGGTCGCCGCCGCCGCTGCCGCGCAGCAAGCGGGCGCGCGCTTCCTCCGCGGCGGCGCCTTCAAGCCGCGCACCTCGCCCTACGCGTTCCAGGGCCTGGGCGACGAGGGCCTGCCGCTGCTCCGCCGCGTCGCCGACGCCTTCGGCCTCGGGGTCGTCTCCGAAGCGACTTCCGAAGCCGGCGTCGCCGCCGTCGCCGAGCACTGCGAGCTGATCCAGATCGGCGCCCGCACCATGTCGTCGACCGCGCTCTTGAAAGCGGCCGCGCGCGCCGGCCGCCCCGTGCTGCTCAAGCGCGGCTTCGGCGCCACCGTCGACGAATGGCTCGCTGCTGCCGAGTATCTCCTCGACGGCGGCGCTCCCGGCGTCATCCTCTGCGAGCGCGGCATCCGCAGCTTCGAGCCCGGCACCCGCGCCACGCTCGACGTCGGCGGCCTGGCCCTCGCCAAGCTACGCACGGGCCTGCCGGTGATCGCCGATCCGTCGCACGCCGCCGGCACGCGCGCGCTGGTGGCGCCGCTGGCGCTCGCCGCGCTGGCCGCCGGTGCCGATGGCCTCCTCGTCGAGTGCCACGCCGAGCCCGGCCGCGCGCGCTCCGACGGGCCGCAGGCGCTCACGCCGGCCGACGTGGCCGATCTCGGACGCACGCTCGGCCGCCTGGCGCCTGCGCTCGGGCGTCGCGCTCCGAAGCCGCTATTATGCAGCAATCAAACATGCCAACCGACGACGACATCCTCGCCGCGGAGCTCCGCGTCGCCGAGGTGATCGGCGGCCTCATGGAGTTCTGGGGCTTCAAGGCGGTCATGGGCCGCTTGTGGACGATCTTGTACCTCTCGCCAGAGCCGCTCCCCGCGGCCGAATTGGGCGAGCGGCTGCAAGCGTCGACGGGCGCCGTCTCCATGGCGCTCAACGATCTACAAAAGTGGGGCGTGGTCAAAAAGGCGTGGCGCCCGGGCGAGCGCAAGGACTACTACGAGCCCGAGACCAGCATCTGGAAAATGATCACGCGCGTCTTCCGCGAACGCGAGCTGGCCTACGTGCGCGCCGCCATCGAAGCGTTCGAGGGCGCGCGCAAGCAGCTCGCCAGGCTCAAGTCCGGCGTCGATGGCGACACCAAGAAGCGCATCCGCTTCATGGACGGCCGCCTCTCGTCGCTGCTGACATTATCGCGCATCGGCGAGGGCCTCTTGCTCATGCTCTCGTCGGGGCAGCAGGTCGATCCCACACCCATGAAGTCGCTCTTTGACCCGGAGGACGAGTCGTGAAGCTCTCGTTGGCCTACTCGACCGATCTCGATGACGCCTTCATGTTCTGGCCGCTGGCGACGGGCCGCCTCGACGCGAAGAAATACGGCTTCGACGAGACGGCGCATCTGCGCAGCGACACCGCCACGCTCAATCGCTGGGCCCGCGAGGGCGCGCACGACGTCGTCGCCGTGAGCATCGCGGCGGTGCCGTCGCTCGCCGAGGAGTGGCTGCTCTTGCCGCACGGCGGCTCGGTCGGTCGCGACTACGGCCCCGTTATCGTCGCTGAGCGCGCGCTCGCCGTCGACGAGCTGGCCGGGCTGCGGGTCGGCGTACCCGGCGCCACCACCACCTGCGCGCGGTTGGTCGCGCTCGCCGCGCCCGACGCGCAGCAGATCGAAGTGCCCTCGGCCCCGCTGGAGCTGGCGTTCAGCGCGCTCGCCGACGGCGTCGTCGACGCCTGCGCGCTCATCCACGAAGGGCGCCTCACCTACGGCGCGCGCGGCCTGCACCTCGTGTGCGACCTCGGCAAGTTCTGGCACCAGACGCGCGGCCTGCCGCTGCCGCTCGGGGGCAACGTCATCCGGCGCGCCCTCGGCGACGAGGCCATCCTGCGCGCCTCGACGATGCTGCGCGACTCGATCGCCTACTCGCTCGCGCATCGCGACGAGGCGCTCGACGAGCTGGCCGGCGACCGCGGCCTCTCGCGCGCGCAAGCCGACGAGTACCTCCGCCTCTACGCCAATGACGACACGCTCGACTACGGCGACGACGGCCGCCGCGCCATCGCCGCGCTCGTCGGTGACGTCGCCTTCGCGCCCTAGAGCAAAAGCTCGAGCAACTTCGTCACCGCCGCCATCGCCGCCGCTTCGGCGCCGACGCGATTGGCGCGCCACTCCGCTTGCGCACGGCTGCCGACGCTGTTCGCGATCGCCAGCACCGCCGTCGCCGGCACGCGCGCTTCCATCGCCGCCATGAGCACGGCGAAGCTCTCGAGGTGCTCGACCTCCGCGAGCGCGCCGAGCCGCTCCGCTTCCACATCCGACGATGTGATCCCCACGCCGCACGCCACCGTGACACGCGGCACATCCAACCGCGCGCCGCATTCCTCCGCCAGCGGCGCCTCCACTTCGACCGCCATGATCGAAGGCACGTACTCTTCCGGCCGCACGATCAAGCGCGCGCGCGCCGCGACCACGACCGATCCGACCGCCAATCCGGAACCCGGCAGCGCGCCCGCCGTGCCGACGAAGATCACGCGATCAGGCCGCTCTTCGGCGAGCGCGCGGACCGCGCCTGCCGACGCTGCGACCAGGCCAATTCCCACCGCGCGACCCGCGATCGCACCGAGCTCCGGCGCGTACGCGGCGACGATCAACGTGCGCACGACCCCTTCTAGCATGACGCGCGCACGCGTGATAGGTTGGCGCCGAAGTCGATGCCGAAGCTCATCTACCACGACTCGGACGGCATGGATAAAGTGGTCATGCTCGCCGCCGAGCCCATCCTCATCGGCCGCGCTACCGAGTGTCAGGTGCAGACGCAAGACGCGATGGTCTCGCGCCGCCACGCGCGCATCTTCTGGGACGGCAACTACTGGATCGAAGATCTGGGCAGCTCCAACGGCGTTTACGTGGGCAACGACAAGGTGCAGAAGGCGCCTTTCCGCCCCGGTGACACGGTGACCTGCGGCTCGCTCGTGCTGCGGCTCATGCCCGATACTTCGCCGCGCATGACCGGTAACATGGCGCCGATGTCGACGGGCTCGCATGCGCCCGCGCGCACCGGCATGACGCCGCCGGTGGGCTCGCAGCAGCTGGGCGCGCCACCGCCGATGCCGCCGCCGCCGATGGCGCCACCGTCTCCGGCGTCGAAGCTGCCGAGTGATCGTATGCCGCAACCGCCGCTGGCGGCGACGATGCCGCCGCCGAACGCGCGCGGCGAAGTGCAGGTCGGCCCCAACGCGGTGCTGCGCGGGGCAGTAGCGTCGCCGCACGCGATGACCGGCGCGCAGTCGAGCCTCGCCGAAGAGCTGCGCCTCGAGCGGCAGCGTCGCGAGCAGGCCGAGACGGCGGTGCTGCAGGCGTCGGAGCGACTGACGGCGGCCGAGGCGCGCGCCACGGAGCTCGAGGCGCTCGCCAGGGACGCGAGCCTGCTCAAGCGCAAGCTCGACCAGGCGCAGGCCGACATCAAGCGCATGCGTGGCGGCCAGCCCGTCGAGGAGACGCGCGACGACGTCGAGCTACAGAATCTGCGGGCGCGCGTGGCCGAGCTGGAGTCGGAGCTGACCTCGGCCGCGCCGGCGGCGGCGTCGGGCGAAGAGCTGCGGCTCAAGCGTCAGGTCGACCAGCTGCAAGCGGAGCTGCGGCGCGCGCGCGGCGGGGCGCCGTCCGACGGGGTGGTGATGCAGTCGATGCCGCAAAAGGCCGCGGTCGATCCGGCGGCCGCCGATGCCGCCATCGCGCTCGGCGATTCGCTCGCGGAGCTGCGCGCTTCGTTGCGAGCCGCCAATGACGAAGCCGGTCTGCTGACGGCGCCGGCGGAGTCGGTCGAGGTCGTGGGTGAATCGTTGCGCAGCGCCGCCGAGCAGCTCGAGGCCGCGCGCGCGCATCTGCGCGCCCTCGGAAAATTGCTCGGTGTCAGCTAGTCGCGTTCGTCACTGGTCCGACCTTTCCGCTTGACACTCGGCGTCAAAATGACTACATCAGCCCACATTCATCGGGGGGTGGGCTGTGAAGAGCTTGTTTTTACTAGGATGTGTAGCGACGCTGGGATGCGCTCAGGGTCATGCGGTCGCGACTGACGATTCGCTGAGCCAGCCGGTGCGGGTCGAAAACGGCGCCGTGACCGAGTCGAGCGTGAGCTTCACCATCGAAGGCGGCTTCGCGCAAGCGAGCGAGGTCTCGATGACCGTCGCCAAGCCGATCTTGAAGCTGCACACGACCGACAAGTACGCGGAGATCGACGCGGTGACCCTGCCGCTCGGTGACGTGACCATCTCGGCCGAGGCGCTGCCGCCGCGCGGCCTCATCTTGCGCAACCTGGTGGTCAAGACCGGCGCGGCGCACGCGACCGTCATGCACGCGCAAGCGGACGCCCTCGAGCTGCGCGCCAAGCTGCCGCTCTCGCTCGACTGGGCGGTCCAGCTCGACGACGGCTCGCTCTACCAGCTTGGCACCGTCAAGACCGCGCCGCTCAACGTCGACGTGCAGATCGTGCGTGGCGCCGACGGCAAGTCGATCGCCACCGTGCAGGCCGCCTGCCTCGGCACCTGCTGGGCGGTCGACGGGGTCGCCAAGCTCTCCGACGGCAACGTCTACCTGCAGACCGACGCGGAGCTGACCTGGTCGAAGTAGTCTGATATCGTCGCGGCATGCGCGCGGTCCTGATTGCCGCACTGCTGCTCTCCGGCTGCGACGACGATTCCACCAACAGTAGCGCCGCCGACTTGAGCGCGGGCGGCGACGATCTGTCGCTCGCGGGACGCGATCTCGCCGGCGGCGACATGCCGTGCGCCTACCGCACCTTCACCGGCTTCATCGCCGGGCAGACGACGCCATCGTACTTCTCCTGTGCCTGCGGCTGTCTCATCGACAGCTTCGAGAGCGCCGCGGTCAGCCCGCTGTGGGGCGCATCGATGTCGACCAACGCCAGCTTCGTCCCGATGACCGGCGTCGGCCTTGGCGTCGCGCTGACCTCGTCGAGCAACACGCTCGAGCAGGGAGGCCTCGCGTCCGAAGGGAGGCCGACCTCGCAGTTCTATCTCGACGGTGACTTCGACCTACGCGTCGAATACGACTTCGGCGCCACGCCGCCGCCGGGCAGCGCCAGATTGATCCTCGGCGTGCGCAAGCCGCAGTCGCTGAACGGGACGCCGCAGTACGAGATCGAACGCGAGCAGCGCGCCGACGGCGCCAACTACTACGAGACGATGCTCGGCGGCGTGCCGGCGCAAATGGTGGCGACGACGGAAACGAAGGGCGTTCTCCGGCTGACGCGCCAGGGCTTCACGTTGACCGCCTACGCCGGAGCGACCCAGGTCTCGACCCTGATCGCGCAGGAAGCGGGACGCTTGGTGGTGACGCTGGCCGCGACGCTGCAAGGCTGCACGGTGTCGGACCTGGGCACGAGCTGCGGCTACACGCCGCGCTGGCACAAGCTCGAGCTCAGCTCGGGCACGCTCGTCAATCTGCCGCAGTAGTATCGGTCGTGTCGCCGGTATCGCCGGTATCGCCGGTATCGATCGACAGATCGTGCGCCGCGAGGAAGCGCGCCACGGCGTCATCGAAGCGATCCGGCGCCTCGAGGTTCGACAGGTGTCCCGCGCCCGCGATCTCGACGAACTCGGAGTCGGGGATCGCGAGCGCCATCGCCCGCATCTCCGACGCCGGCGACGTCGAGTCCTCGCCGCCGCACACCACCAGCGTCGGGCAATCGAGCGTCGGCAGGAGCTGCGTGCGATCGGGACGATGCGCCAGCGCTCGGGTCGCAGCGACGAGCGCGTCGGCCCGCTCGCTGCAGAGCTGCCGCACGCGCACGCGCAGATCGAGCCCGGCGTGGCGCGAGAGCAGCCGCTCGGGCACGCCGTTCAAGAACTGCGACGCGCCGTCGTTGCGAAGCTGCCGGATGGTCGCCTCGCGAGCCGCGCGCGCGACGTCAGAATCGGCGGCCGCGCGCGTGTCGGCCAGGATCAGCGCCGAGACGCGTGCGCGATGCCGCGCGACGATCGAGAGCGCCACGTACCCGCCCATCGACAAGCCGAGCACCGCCGCCATCGGGATGCCGAGCCCGTCGAGCAGCGCCACCACGTCGTCGGCGTACTCGTCGACGGTCGGCTCGCCCCACAGCGGCGACTCGCCAAAGCCGCGCAGGTCGAGTGCGATCACGCGCCGTCCTGCGCTCAGGCGCGCCAATTCCTCCGACCACATGCGCCGATCGAACGGAAACGCGTGCAACAGCACGAGCACCGGGCCCTCGCCGCGTGATTCGTAGGCCAGCTTCATGACGCCCTCCGTCGCGCCTTGATCGGCGCCTGCTGCTTGTGAATCGGCGGTCGGCGGTGCGGCGCCGGCGGCACCAGACACTCCGGGCGCGTACCGATCAGGTCGGTGCGGCGCGCCAGCGTCAGCGCCTCACGCACGAGCTCATGCTGCTCGGGATCCCAGTACAGGAGCAGCGCCTTCTGCATGCGCTTCTCGCGCAGCCCCTTGGCGGTGTAGCAGGGGGTCATCGTCAGCGGATCGATGCCCGTGTGATACATCGTCGCCGCCAGCGACATCGGCGTCGGGATGAAGTCCTGCACCTGACGCGGACGATAGCCCTTCTGTTTCAAGTACTGCGCCTGCGCGATCATGTCATCCAGCGTCGAGCCCGGATGTCCGCTGATGAAATACGGGATGAGGTACTGCTCCTTGCCCGCCGACTGCGACGCGCACTTGAACGCCTCGGTGAAGCGATCGTAGCTGCCGATGGGCGGCTTCTTCATGAGGCGCAGCGTGTCTTCGCTGACGTGCTCCGGCGCGACCGAGAGCTGGCCGCCGACGTGATGGCGGGTCAGCTCCTCGAGGTACTCCTGGCCGCGCTCGCCGTCGACGACGAGGTCGGTGCGCACGCCCGACGCGACGTGCACGTGCTTGACGCCCGGCTCCTTGCGCACGAGGCGCATGAGCTCGATGAGCGGCCCGTGATCGGTCTTGAGGTGCGTGCAGATGTCCGGGTGCACGCACGAGAGGCGCCGGCACTTGGACTCGTACTTCTCGTCCTCGCAGCGCATCTGGTACATGTTCGCCGTCGGTCCGCCGAGGTCGGAGACGACGCCGTTCCATTCGCCCTGGCGCCGCATCGTGCGCAGCTCGCGCAGCACCGAGTCGGCGGAGCGGTTCTGGATGACGCGCCCCTCATGCTCGGTGATGCTGCAGAACGTGCAGCCGCCGAAGCAGCCGCGCATGATGACGAGCGAGTTCTTCACCGTCTCGAACGCCGGCACGGGCTGATCGCGGTACATCGGATGCGGCGCGCGGTTGAACGGCAGATCGTAGAGCTCGTCCATGTCCGCGGTCTCGAGCGGCAGCGCCGGCGGATTGAACCAGACGCCGCCGAGGTCGAAGCGATCGCGCTGGAGGAGCGGACGCGCGTTGTACGGATTGGTCTCGTAGTGCAGCGTGCGCGACGCCAGCGCGTACTTCTTCTTGTCGGCCCGCACATCCTCGAACGACGGCAATAGCAGCACCCGCCCGTCGCTGACCGTCTGCGATGGTTGGGCCGAGCGCGCCTCGGCCTCGACCTTCGAGATGGGCCACGCCGTGCCGCGCACGTCGCGGATCTGGTCGATGGGCTCGCCGGCGTCGAGCCGCTTGGCGATCTCCATGACCGGCCGCTCGCCCATGCCGAAGACCAGAAGGTCGGCCTTGGCGTCGAGCAGGATCGAGCGCCGCACCGTGTCCGACCAGTAGTCGTAGTGCGCGATGCGCCGCAGCGACGCCTCGATGCCGCCGAGGACGATCGGAACGCCCGGATACGCCTCGCGCGCGCGGTTGGCGTAGACGATGGTGGCGCGATCGGGCCGCTTGCCGCGCTCGCCACCGGGCGAATATTGATCTTCGCCGCGGTTCTTCTTCTGCGCGGTCAAGCGATTGAGCATCGAGTCCATGTTGCCGGCCGCGATGCCGAAGAAGAGGCGCGGCCGCCCGAGCGCGCGGAACGGCTCGGCCGATTTCCAATCCGGCTGCGCGATGATGCCGACCTTGAAGCCGCGCCCTTCGAGGAAGCGCGCGATGAGCGGCGGCCCGAACGCGGGATGGTCGACGTACGCGTCGCCGGAGATGATGATGACGTCGAGCTCCGTCCAGCCGCGCGCGCGCACGTCCTCGCGAGTCACCGGCAAGAACGGGTGCTCGAAACGGCCGCGGCGCAATTGGCTCAACCCCGACATGGAACTGACAAGAGTAGCACTACGCGGGCGATTTGCCCGTCGACCGCCCGTTGGCGCACTCGTCGCAGGGGCAGCTCGCGCGCAGCGCCCGGAAGTTGTAGATGCCCGTCGAGTGGCCGTCCGACCAGTCGATGTTCATGGCGTAGTTGCCGACGAGCTTGATGGCGCGGGCCCGCACCGCGCCGGGTACGCGCCCGGGATCGAGCAGGGGCTTGCCCGTCATCTCCTCGATGCACTCGGCACAGCGACAGGCGAGGCGCAGATCGCGCGCGGGGTAGACGGACTTGTGCTCGTCATCCCAGACGAGCGTGATGGACGAGCGCAGGAGCCCGATAATTTCGACCGGCATGGGCATGGGCCGGGAACATGGCATGATGCGCCGGGTTATGCGAGTCCGGTTGGCCAAGCCCCTCGAACGGAGCATCCGTCTCGGGCATCCGTGGGTGTACCGCGATGCGCTCGATCTGAGGACCGCGGCACCGACGATGGGGGCCACGGTCGACATCACCAGCGGCAACGGGCAATTCGTGGCCCGCGGCCTCTATGACGCGAAATCGCCGATCGCCGTGCGCGTGGCCACGCTCGACCCCAAAGAGGCGCTCGACGACACGTTCATTCGCGCGCGCGTGGCAAGTGCGCTGCGGGCGCGACGCGGCGCCTTCGACGCGGCGACGACGACGGCGTTCCGCTGGCTCAACGGCGAAGGCGACTTCTTGCCCGGCGTCGTCGTCGACGTCTACGGCCCGGTCGCCATCGTGCGCCTCGACGGCGACGCCGTGCGCGTCTGGCGCGACCAGGTCGTCGCCGCCATCGTCGAAGACGGCCGCGCCCTCGGCATCACCCACGTCTACGAGCGCTCGCGCGGCGGCCGGGGCGAGGTGCTGCACGGCGGCGCACCGCCATCGCCCGTCGAGATCCTGGAGAACGGCGTCCGCTTCGCCGTCGACATCGTCCACGGCCAGAAGACCGGCTTCTTCCTCGACCAGCGCGAGAATCGCCGCGCCATCCGCGCCTTCGCCGGCGGCGTCGAGGTCGTCAACCTGTTCGGCTACACCGGCGGCTTCTCGGTGCACGCAGCGCTCGCCGGCGCGCGTCGCGTCACCACCGTCGACGTCGCCGCCCCGGCGCTCGCCGACGCGCGCATCAACTTCACGCTCAACGGCCTCGATCCCACGCGCCACGGCTTCGACGCCGAGGACGCCTTCGACTGGCTCGAGCGCGCGCACGCCGCCGGACGTCGCTTCGGTCTCGTCATCACCGATCCGCCGAGCTTCGCTCCGTCGCAAAAGGTGCTGCAGAAGGCGCTCACCGCCTACCGGGATCTGCACGCGCGCGCCCTCGCCGTCGTCGACGAAGGGGGCGTCCTCGCCGCCGCCAGCTGCTCGAGCCACGTCACCATGGACGCCTTCGTCGGGACGCTGCGCGACGCGTCCGACAAGTGCCGCCGCCCGCTGCGTCTGCTCGAGGTCCGCGGCCAGCCCGCCGACCACCCGACGCCGCCGGCCTTTGCCGAGGGGCGCTACCTGAAATTCGTCCTCGCCCGCGCCGACTGAACCGCGATAAAGTCGAGGAGATGCGCTCTCTCGCCATCCTCCTCGCCCTGGCCGGCACGGCCGCCGCCGAGGAGCATCTGCTGCGCATCGGCACCATCGCTCCCGAAGGCACCGGCTGGGCGCACGAGTTCCGCGGCATGTCCGACGACATCTCCATGCACTCGAAGGGTGGCGTGCGCATCAAATGGTACATGGGCGGCATCGCCGGCGACGAGCTGGAGATGCTCGATCGCGTCCGACGCGGCCAGCTCGACGGCATCCTCTCGGCCGGCGTGGCCTGCGAGACCACCGCTCCGTCGCTGCTCGTGGCCCGCATTCCCGGAATGTTCCAGACCTGGGCCGAGACGTCGTATGTGCTCGGCCGCCTGCGCCCGCAGTTCGCCGTCGAAGCGCAGAAGAACGGATTCCTCTTTCTCGCCGAAGCGGTCGTCGGTCCGTCGATCGTCTTCTCGCGCCGGCCCGTCGCCACGCTCGCGGATCTGCGCAGCACGCGCCTGTGGGTCTGGGACCTCGACAAGACGCTCAGCACGTTCTTGCCGGCCATGGGGATCAAGGCCGTTCCGCTGCCGATTCGCGATGCCGCCCGCGCCTACGAGGATGGGCGCATCGACGGCTTCATCAGCCCGGCCGCCGCCGCGCTCGGCTTCCAGTGGTCGGCGGCGTCACGCCACTACACCGACCTGCGCATGGGATTCGTCGTCGGCTGTCTGCTCATCGCCAACCGTGCGTTCGACGCCATGCCGCTCGATCTGCAGCAGGCGATACGCGTCGGCGCCGCCAGGGCGAAGATCAAGCTGGAAGAGGTCGGGCGCGCGCAGGACACCCAGCTCGTCAACGGCCTGTTCGCCAAGCAGGGGCTCAAGAAGGTTCCAGCCGACGACGGCGCGCGCGTCACCTTCCTCGAAGCGGCGCGAACGGTACGCGAGCGTTCGTGGACGCTGGTCTCGCCGGCGCTGGTCACGCGCGTGCTCGGCATGCTCGCCGACTACCGCTCCGAGCACCATTAGCGGCGCTACTGCTGCTTGTACGGCTCGAAGCGAATGGCGCCGGCGCGCGCGTTGTAGCGCCGCATCTCGTCGTCGGTGAAGGCGTCCTCGGAGCCTTCGGGTAGCCGCTCGCGGATGAACGCCTCGATGGTCGCGCGCGCTTTGCGCCCCGCGGCGCCGACCTCGTCGTCGCTGCCGGCGGCCTCGCGCCACAGCGCGTAGAGCACGCGTCGCCGATCGCGCGCCGGGCGGTTCGGGTCGCTCCACACGTCCTGCAGATGCGTCGGCAGATAGGCGAGCGACTCCTCGAGTTGCGCCTTGCGCGCCTTGGTCTGCAGGTCGGCGCGCAGCTTCGACGTGTGCTCCATGAACTTTTCTTTTTCGTAACGATACGGGTCCTGCTTCTTGCCGCGCATCGCGAGATCGGTGAGGTCGAACCCGCCCGAGAGCCCCTTGAAGTCGCGGATCGAGTGGTCGTCGAACGATACGACGCCGTCGGTGCCGATCTTCGCCGAGAAGGACGGCCCATCGTAGTGCCAGCCGTCGGACTCGCGCTTGAGCGGGAAGCGCTCTTCTTTGATGTCGGCGAGCTTGCCGAGGAGCGGATCGCCGGCGTCGCCGCGCGGCTTGTACGGCTTGCGCGGCGTGCTCGCCAGCGCTCCCGCCGGCCCGCCTTCGCCGCCCGACACGGGGCCGTTATTGACGACGATGCCGCCGAGGCCGTGCAAGGTCAGATCGACAGGCGCCGACGGGCGCATCGTCAGCGACGACGGCGGCGGTTGCGGCTGCTGCTGCACCGGGGGCGGTTGCGTCGTCGGAGGCGGTGGCAGCTCCTCGCGCTTATCGGGACGCTGCGCCGCTTTGAGCGGCTCGGGCTTGTTGCGCGTGGGCGGCTTCGGCTCCTCGGGCTTCGGGGCTGCTGGCGGCGGCGTGACCCGCTCTTTGGGCTTCTGGATGTCTACGGTGATGGTGCGGACGCGTGCGGACCCGGCCGCCGGTAGACGCAGTGCCACCAGCAGCAACACGATGTGCGCGATAATCGAGCAGACAACCGGGAGCCGCACCAGACAATCCTACGCATAGGACGCCCGAATCGGCCGTCCGGTTGGTTATTTAGCACGGATTACTGCGAGTCCACCCGACATCGAAGCGTAGACGGCGCGCGGAGTCACCGTGGAATCCACATAGATACGCGTGACATTGCTGACTCCGCCGAAGGTCGAAACGCTGCCCGAGCCGGGGTCGAAACGGAGCAGCGCGCCGCCCGAAGTGACCAGCCACAAGGTGCCATCGGGGTCGGCCTGAGCGTCCATCAGGTCGCTCGGAACCTGGCTCCAGGTGCGGATCGTATTGTAGTTGTGCGTGGCGGGATCCCACGACGCCAGGCCGCCGCCGAGGCGGGCCAGCCACACCACGCCGTCGGGCGTGACCGCCGCGCCGCGGTTGTTCTCGGCGTAGCCGGTCGGCACGTCGAGGCCGTGGTCGGCGGTGTTGGTCGTGAACGCATAGATGAAGCGGCCGTCGACCCACGAGAAGTGCGGCACCGGGTTGAACGGCTGGAGGCCGACGCCGTAGCGTCCGGCCATCCAGACGTCGCCGCTCGGCAGGATGGCGATGCCGTAGAACTCGCCGAGCTTCTCGACGTGGCCCGGCTGGTACCAGATCTCGGGATGCACGTGATCGCCGACCTGATCGTCGAGGACGTGCGAGACGCCGTGGTTGAAGCCCCAGAACGAGTGGCCCGCGGCGGTGCCGCTGTGCGCGTACTGGATGCGGCGGGGCGAACGATTTTCCCAGCAGCCGTTGGCGGCTTCATAGTCGCAGTGGAATTCGTAGCGGTGGACGGAGAGATGGCCGGCGGCGTCGACGGTCACGCGGTCGCCGTTGCCGAGGCGCTTCTGCGCGTCGGTGTCGTCGTAGGGATTGCCTGCCGTCTCGTACCCGTAGTAGCCGACGAGGACCTCGCCGGCGTGGCCGCCCGCGATCGCCGTGATGTACGTCTGGTTGGCGTTGCCATACGGATCGGTGAACGGCTCGATGTGCAGCCCGTCGGCGGCGTGGAAGGTCTCGAAGGTCGCGCTGCCCGGACGCAGGAGGTAGAGCGTGTCGCGCGTGGTGGCCCAGATGTTCTGGCCGTCGTCGGGGTTGGCGTCGAGGATGCCGCCGCCGAGGCCCTGCGCCGCACCATAGATGGTGAGATCGGCGACCGGCCAGGGGCCCGGGCCGATCGGCACACCGCCGCCACCGCCACCGCCACCGCCACCC
>JAQBQH010000246.1 GCA_028287105.1 Myxococcales bacterium | reverse complement strand
GATCGGGATACTCGTCGCTGTTATCGGCGTGTTCGGTAGCATCGCGGCGACTCTGGCCGTCTTCCTCATCAAGCAGTCGACGTCCGTGCGCATCGGTTCCGGTCTCGTGACCTGCGTGGGGCTCAGTCCGAGGTAAGCCCCTTGAGGCTGAAGACGAGAGCGTCGGGCTTGTGCTCGCCGCGTTCGCGTGCGTGTACAGCTGCGCCCGAAGCTGTGCGTGCATCGATACGACGACTGGCTTCCCGTCCTTGCGCGCGTCCTGCTTCCATGAGCGACGAATGAGGATGCGTCGCCCGTCGAAGTCAACATCCCGGCGGCAGGCGCGGCGTAGGAGCGCGGCTCCGCGCACAGCGTAATCGGAGCCGATCTCCTCGCCAGCCATCCGTAATGCTGCCTCCACTACTTCGCTTGCGACGTGATTTTCGCAGGTGCGCCCGAATCCGCCGTAGGCCGCCACCACCGCAGCCCCGATAGCGCACGGGCGAGCGCGCGCTTAAGCCCGCCGCGACCCACTGTCCCGAGAAAGGACACGCCCATGAAAACTGCGCTCCCTGTTCTGTTCGCCGCCTTCGCGATCCTAGCCGGCTGCACCCGCGACAACGATCCGAACGCCGTCACCGACGCTGGCCTCACTTTCTACGACCTCGGTCCACCATCGCCGCCGCTGCCGTATCCCGGTAGGGAAGGGCCGCCGAGCTCCATCGACGGCGTCCCGATCCCTCCCGAGTGCCAGAGCACCGGCTTTCCCGGCGCCGATCAGCACGTCAACTTCAACGAGCTGCGCGCCACGCTCGTGGCGCAAAAGCCGGGTCTGGAGGCGACGCAGGCGGCGCTGTTGGCCGCGCGCTACGATCTCAGCAACCAGCCCTCGGCGTCCGTGACGATGTTCCGCGGAAAGCCGATCCAGGTGGGCATCCGCGTCAAGCTTCCACCCGGCACCACCTGGGCGAGCCTGGGCTCGATGTCGCCCGACGAGATCCGCGCCGCCAAGCTATTTCCGCCCGGGTTCCTGGCGCTGCCGCACCCGCACCACGCGGCCGGCGGCCAGGTCATCGAGCCACAGCTCATCAACGAGCTGCGGCTCCAGACGCTGGGCTTCCGGGATCTGCTCCGCTTCGATATCGACTTCGATCTGCCGCAGATCTTCCTGCCCGAGTTCCCGCCGGCCATGTTCCTCACGACACATCCCGATCTCGGCGACGTCTCGCAAGGCCAGCTCGTGACCATCGAGAACTATTACGAGCTCTTCAAGTTCATCATGACGCCGAAGCAGCTCGAGGGTCTGCGCATGTTGGTCACGCCGGCGCCGGAGCAGGAGTTCAACCTGATCGACGACCGCCGCACCGACCGGCCGAGCCTCGGCATTGCCTGCTTCGATTGCCACGCCAACGGCCACACCGACGGCTCGTTCTTGATCATCTCCGACAACCGGCCGCAGCCGCAGCGACGGCGCGGCGACACGCCGTCGCTCCGCGGCGTGGCCAACCAGCAGATCTTCGGCTCCAAGCGCTCCTTCATGACCGTCGAGGACTTCACCGTGTTCGAAGAGCGCACCGCCTACTTCGACGACGACCTCTCGCAGCCGCTGAAGAAGGGCTTCACGATGATCGACCCGACGTTCCAGCTCGTGGGCATGGCCGAGGTGCAGCGGATCCTCAACTTCCCGCCCGCGCCCAAGCTCGACCTCCTGGGTCGGCTCGATACCAGGCTCGCCAGCGCGGCCGAGATCCGCGGCGAACAGCTGTTCCACGGCAAGGCGCAGTGCGCCGGCTGCCATCCGCCCCCCTATTACATCGACAACGTGCTGCACGACCTCCACCTCGAGCGCTTCTACGATCCGCAGCTCGTGAACTGCGCGCTCGCCACGGCCGAAGGACCGGTGAAGACGACGACGTTGCGCGGGATCAAGGAGTCGCCGCCGTATTTCCATGACGGCCGCCTCTTGACTCTCGAGGACAGCATCGAGTTCTTCAACATCGTGCTCGGCGACCAGCTCACCACCGGCGAGAAGTCGGACCTGCTGGCCTTCTTGTACACGCTGTAACCGCACCGCCCCGGCACCCATCCTGCAAGCCCGACCGCGAAGAGCACCAAGCAGGCGGCGCCGTCGCTCCGCGACGAGGGCGTGACGCTGCAGCCGCTCGACGCGCGCGCGAAGCAGGCCGAACGAGTCGCTGGTTCGCGTACGCGGCGCCGGCAGACATGGAGACGAGCATCCGGCATTCCCGCTCGGATTCATCGCTGCGCAACGAGGAGCAGGCGCGCCCCCCACCCTGCGGTGTCGACTCCTCGTGATTTCTACGGAGGCCTTCTCGCCGATTCCAGGATTGTCACGCACTTGCGAGCCCCGACGGGGCGGCACGGGCTTCGCACATGGGGTCGCCATGACCCGACTCCTCCTCCTCGCCGCGCTGGCCACCACCGCCGCCTGCAACCGCTCCTCCGCCTCGAAGCCCGCGCCGGGCACGACTGCCGCTTCCGCCGCCGCAACTTCCGCGCCGGCGCAACGCCCCGCCGCCGGCACCATCGCCGTCATCGTCGACGGCAAGCCCGCCGGCGTCTGGACCACGCAGCAGATCGCCGCCGCCGGCACCGTCGCCATGAACAATCAGAACGGCGAGGAGCGCGAGGCCTGGCCGCTCAAGAAGGTCGCGCAGACGCTCATTGGCCCCAAGGCGCGCGTCGTCGCGCTCGACGCCGGCAACGAGCGCGTCGCCATCGACGAGCAGCAGTGGAACGATCCGCAGCGGGCGCTGGTCCTGCGCCTGAGCCACCGCGGTGCGTTCAAGGCGCACTGGCTCGCCGGCGGTAAGACCGACGAAGCCTTCTTGAAAGGCATAGAGCGCGTCGAGGTCGTGCAGTAGCTACACGAGGCGAACGAGAATCGGCCAGCCCCACGCCACGCCGACGCCGGCCGCCACCAGCCCCGCCGCCGCCGACAGCCAACCGAGCCGTCCCTGCAGCCGCTCGAGCGGCCACCCCGCCAGCGACGAGAGCAGCGCCATTCCGACGACCGACCCCAAGCCGAAGAGCGCGATGTAGCCGAGCCGCTGTGCCGTCGTCGGCAGCGTCGCCATCACCAGCGCCGTCAACGCGCCCGACCCGGCCAGACCATGCACCAACCCGACGACGAGCGAGCGCCGCTCGACACGCGCCGGTCGCAACGGCCTCGTCACCGCGCGCTTGCGCACGAGCACCGCGCGCGCGCCCAGAACGATCAACATCACGGCTACGCCCAGCTCGAACGCATCGGCCACGCGCGGCGGGAGCGAGACCTGCAACAGCGCCAGCGTCGCACCGACGGCCAGCAGCGCCAGCGTATGCCCGAGCCCCCACGCGGCGCCGAGCCGCAGCCCGCGTCGCGCGCCCGGCCGCTCCGCCACCATCGTCGACACCGCCGCCAGATGGTCCGGCTCGAGCGCATGGCGCAGCCCGAGAACCAGTCCGGCGAGCCCGGCGGTGAGCGCGGTGAGCATCGCGCTCTCCATAGCACTTCCTGGTCGACGTCGAAACCGAGCGCGCGAGCTCGAAGCCACCATCGGCGGAGGCGGACAGTGAAGCAGCCGGATTTCACACCAAAAACGGGGCAATTTCGCTACCCTGCACACGTGGAGGCAGCGAGCGGCGTCGAAGCGTTCTTGCACGAGCCCGCCGGCCGCTACTTCGTCGGCCGCCACTTCCTCATCTGGTGCCACGCCGTCGACTTCACCGGCAGCGTGATGTGGGGGCGCCCCGAGGAGCGCGACACCGAAGAGCTGGTCGGCATCTGGCGCGAGCTCCATCCGCGCATGCGCGACTTCGACGTCGTCACCGACGGCAGCCGCATCGAATCGATCGACGCCGCCGCCTTCGAGGTCATGATCCGCTACCTGCGCGAGAAGCTCCCGACCTACGCGCAGTCGATCCGGCGGCAGGCGATCATCCATCCGCCGGGGCTGCCCGGCGCCGCCATCGCCGGCCTTCTGCCGACCATCGGCAGCTACTATCAGTGGCGCATCTTCGCCGAGCCGGCCGCCGGGTTCGCCTGGCTCGAGCGCGCCGACGGTGACGCGGTCTCGACGGCGGTGGCGGCCATCGCGGTGCAGGTGACCGGCGTGTCGCCGTGGCGGCGCATCCTCGCCGACGCGCTGCGCGATACGCCCGACGACGTGACGCTGGCGTCGGTGGCGCGGCGCCTCGGTCGCTCCGAGCGGTCGCTCCAGCGCGATCTACAGCAGACCGGCACCACGTTTCGCGCTGAGCTGGAGGCGGCGCGCGTGGAGCTGGCGCGCGCCCTGCTCGTCGACACCGATCTGAAGATCGACGCGGTCGCGCACAAGGTCGGCTGCGCCTCCGCCGCGCACTTCGCGACGCTGTTCCGCCGGGTCGCCGGCGAGACCCCGAGCTCCTATCGGGAGCGCCACAAGCGCTGAGCCGTGGTAGTGTGCCGCCGATGGCTCGCGCGCTCGCCTGCGCTCTTCTGCTCACCGTCGGTGGCTGCCAACCGTCGCCAACGTTCGAGGTCACCCTCACCGGCTCGCCGATCGTCGACGAGGATCCCTTCGCCGGCGTGACCGCGCTGGAGCTGCGCTGGTCGCGCCCCGGCCTGCCGCTCACCGTCGAGCACATCACGTTCACCGGATCCTCCGACCTCCTGGTGCACGCGCCGCCGCTCGCCGACGGTGCGCAGCTCGAGGTGGCCGCGCTCGACGCGCGCGGCGTGGTCGCCGTCGGACGCACGGCACCGCTCGCGAAGGGACAGAAGGCCGCGGTCGCCTATGTGGCGCGGCTCGACCAATTCGCCGCCACGCCGTCGCTGCGCCCGGCCCAAAGCGCGCGTTTCGCCGCCAGCGCCACCACGCTCGCAGACGGAGTCGTGCTCTTCGCCGGCGGCGCGACGCGCGGCAGCCCCACCCTGCCCGACGCCTCCAGCCTCTCGCCGCTCCTCGATCTCTACGATCCCGCGACCGGCGCCTTCACCGTCGTGCCGTCGACCGCCTTCACCGCGCGCATCTATCACGCCGCCTTCGCCACGCCCGACGGTGGCGCGCTCCTCGCCGGCGGGCTCGGCATGTTCGACGCGCTCGCCGACGTCGTGCGCATCGATGCTCACGGGGTCGCGAGCGCCGCCGGCACGCTGCCGGGCAAGCGCTTCGCCGCGGCCACGGCGCCGCTCCCCGACGGTGGCGCGCTCCTCGTCGGCGGCTACAGCGCGCCCGACGGCATGGGCGGCGGCACGCTCGCCACCGACGCGCTCCTCCTCGGCCCCGACGGCGCCGCCAGCTCGATCGCGCTGCCGCTGCCGCGTGCATTCGCCGCCGCCGTCACGCTCGCCAACGGCGACGTGCTCATCACCGGCGGCACCGACAACCTCGGTCCGCGCTCGGACGCGCTCTACTACTCGGCGACGACGCGCACCATCGCCGCCCTGCCCGCCACCGGCGATGCGCGCTCCGACATGCTGACAGCGCGCGTCGGCCACACTGCGACGCGGCTGCCTTCGGGCGCGGTGCTCATCTACGGCGGCAACGACGGTCGCGCTTCGGTCTCCGCGGCCGAGCTGTGGTCGCCATCGCTCACCGGCTTCGTCGATCCGTCGAGCTTCAACCTCGATCCGCGCCAGCGCCACGCCGCGGTGGCGCTCGGCGACGGCAGCGTGCTCCTGACCGGCGGCGAATCGCAGCCGCAGCGCATGGCCACGCCCTCGCCGGTGCGCGCGCTCCTCCACTTCGCGCCCACCGCGAGCGGCTCGGGCGGCGTCCTCGCCTCCGACTTCCCGCTGACGCCCGCGCGCGCCGAGGCCAACCTGGTGCTCCTGCCCGACGGCAGCGTCCTCTACACCGGCGGCGCGGTCTCCGACCCGCGCATGCTCGCCGGCGGCGCGCAGATCTTCGTGCCCTGCTTCGGCAGCTGCCGCGCCGTTACGCCTTAGAACGACGTCGCGCGAACGCAGCCAGGAGCAAGAGCGCGACGAACAAGGCGGACCCGGCCGCTTCGTCGCCACTGCCGGCGATCTCACAGCCGCCCCTCTTCTGCGCGCTCGTCTCGACGACCCACTCGCGCACCGCTTCCTGGCCGTCGGCGTCGGTGATGCGCACCGCCAGCCGCGTGCGCCCGAGCTGGCTGCGTGACGGGGTCCAGCTCACCCGCCCGGCGTCGTCGACGGTCATCCCCACCGACGGCGGCGACGCGGCGCCAAAGGCGAACGGCCCGTTGCCACCGACGGCGAGCGCCCGCGACAGCGCGGCGGCGCCGTTCGGCTCGTAGGCCACACCGGCGGTCGCTTCGGCCGACGGCGCCATCAACAGCACCGGCGACGGCGGCGTGCCGTCGAGGTTGGCCACGGTCACGTGCGCGACCACGGTCATCGGCGACGACTGGCCGACCAGGAGCACCGAGATCGGCACGTCGTAGTATCCCGCTTCGGCGAATCCGTGGTCGGAGCTGATCACCAGGCCCGTCGCGGTCGGGGTCACCACCGGCGCGGCGTCGTCGAGATCGGGCCACGCCACTTCGGCGCTCATCAGCTTGGCGTCGCCCGCGCCTTCGACGTAGGCGGAGACGCGCACCGGCGTGAACGCGGTCGCATCCTCTGGCGTCACCGTCGCGAGCAGCGACGCGCCAAGCGCTCCGTTGGCGTCGGCGACCGCGACCACCGAGCGGCCCCACGCCGCCATTCCCGCGTGAGAGGTCGCCAGCAGCGTCGCCTGATAGATGCCGGCGCGCGCGTAGGTGTGGAACGGCTGCGCTTCGCCGGAGAAGCTGCCGTCGCCGAAATCCCAGCGCTGCGCGGCGAGCGGATCGCCGTCGGCGCGCGTCACCGTGCCCATGAACGCCATCGTGAGCGGGTCGGTCGTGCGCGCCACCACCAGCGTCAGCGACGGTGGCGACTGCCCGTCGCGCACGCGCGCCGCCGAGATCGCGACGGGCAAGGAGGCGCCGAATCCATCGGCCGTGCGCAGCCAGGTCTGCGCCAGGTAGAAGCCCGGCAGCGGGTAGCCGTAGCTCGCCATCTCGGCCGCGGTGGCCAGCGGCTGCGCGTCGCCGTTGCCGAGGAACAGGAGATGATGCACGAGCGCCGCGTCGGCCACCGTGTGCGAGGTATCGAACGTGACCATGAGCGGCGCCGTACCCGTCGTCGGCATCGCATCGAGCCGCGGCGTCGTGGCGGCGCCGGCGTCGTGCGACCAGGCCAGCGAGAGCGCGAGCCACGCGACGGCAAACCCGAATCCAGAGCGAAGCATCACCGCGCGCATTTGAACCCGAGCGCGGCGCGGAAGTAAAGCGCGTGTATGATGCCGCGGTGCGTCCGCGCGCGTTGATGCTGGGCTGGGCGGCCCTGGCGCTCCTGGTCGTCGCAGCGACGGCGCCGGCCCTGCGCGATCCGCCGTACTGGGATGCAAACGTTTATGTGCACCAGGCCCGCTTCAGCGCCGCCCACGGCTTCGACCTCGAGGCCTACCGCCACTTTCCCGATGTGCTGAAGCCGCCCCTCTTCGCGTCGCTGGTGCTGGGCACGCTGGCCGGCTCGCCGCTCGCCATGCACCTCGCGGTGCTCGCCTTGGCGCTGGCGCTCTTGGCCGGCACGCGCGCGCTGGTGCGGGCGCTGGGCGGCGACGAGGCGGCTGCGCTCGCCGGCGGCGCGCTGTGTGCGACGGCGCCGCTGTTCGTGGCGCAAGCCGGATTGACGCTGAGCGATCTGCCGATGGCGACGCTGGCGCTGTGGGCGTGGGTGGCGCTGTTGACCGATCGCCCGGTCGCCTGGATGGCGCTGTCGGCGGCGGCGGTGCTCACCAAGGAGAGCGGTTACTTCTTGTGCGTCCCGGCGCTGGTGCTGATCTGGCTCCGCCAGGATCGCGCGCTGGTCCCGACGCTGCGGCGCGCCTGGCTCGCCGCCTGGCCGGGTTTCGTGCTCCTCGGCTGGTTGGTTGTGCTGCACGTCGTGCGCGGGAGCGCGCTGCCGCGCCTCAACCGCGACGCGCTCGGCGCCAACTTCGTCCTCGACACCCTGATCCATCAGCTCGTCGAGGGCGGACGCGTCGCCCTCGTTCCGTTCGCGATCCTGGCGCTGCGGAGACGCCAGACGCCGACGCTGGCAACCGGCTCCGCGCGCTGGGCCACGGCGGCGGGCATCCTGGCCCTGCCGCTCATGTTCCCGGCGCCGCTGCCGCGCTACATGCTGGCCGGCCTGCCGTGGCTGTGCGCGCTCGCGGCGCTCGGGCTGGCCCAGCTCTCGCGACGCTGGCTCTGGCTGCCGCTCCTCGTCGCAGTGCAGCTGCTCGGCTGGTGGGGCGCGAGCTGGCACGCCGACGGCGGCCATCACCTCGACTGCAATCTGCAGTATCGGCGGGTGCTGGCGGCCGAGCGCGAGGCGGTGGCCGCGGTCGCGGCCGAGCGTCCGCGCGCCGTCGTCGCCGCCTTCCCGCTCTACTTTTCGTTCCAGGATCTGCCGTCGCCGATCCCGGCGATCCTGGCCGATGCGTCGACGCCCACAGAATCACTCTGCAGCGCCGACTTCTTCGTCGACGCCGATCAATCGGCGCCCGTCGACGAGCCGCGCCGGCGCCTGGCCGGCACGCTGGCGCCGTGGCGCACGTTCGGCGCGCCCGGCTACGCGGTCACGGTGTCGCGGATCGCCTGCGCTGCCGCACCCACTCGTACGCCGCCAGCGCCGCCGCCGTCGACAAATTGAGCGAGCGCAGCGCCGGGTCGATCATCGGAATGCGCAGCGTCCGCTCGCCGGCGGCGTCGAGGATGGCCGGCGGCAAACCGACGCTCTCTTTGCCGAAGACCAGCACCGTGTCCTCGGCGAAGGGCGCCTCCCAGTAATCCCGCGGCGCCGCCGACGAGAAGAACCAGGGCTCGCCCAGCGCCGGCAGCGCGCCGCACAGCGCCGCCCAGTCGGGCCAGACGCGCAGCTTGACGCGCGGCCAGTAGTCGAGACCGGCGCGCTTGAGCTGCTTTTCGTCGAGCGAGAAGCCGAGCGGCTCGACCAGATGCAGCTCGGCACCGACGGCGAGCGAGGTGCGGCCGATGTTGCCGCTGTTCCAGTGGATCTCCGGCTCATGGAGGACGATGTGCAATCCCACGGCGTGGTCATAACATCTCGGAGCGCCTCAAAGTTTACCGATTGGCGGCGGCGCCGTCGGCACGGTACCCTTGTCGGGTGAGCGCGACGCGAATCCTGCGGCGCCCGACGGGAGCCGTGATCGCGGTCCGCCGCGCGCGACTGCGTGTGACGCGCGGGCCGTCGCGCGGCGAGCAGCTGGAGCTGTCGTCGCTGCAGCCGATCGTCATCGGCTCCGACCTCGAAGCCGACCTGACCTTGAACGACGACACCGTCTCGGGCCGCCACGCCGAGGTGCGACCGACGGCGTCGGGCTGGGTGGTGCGCGATCTGGGCTCGACCAACGGCGTGGTCATCGCCGACGTGCGCGTCCAGGAGGCGCGGCTCGACGAGCGCACCAAGCGACTGCAGCTCGGCGAGAGTGAGCTCGAGTGGAAGCTCTACGACGACGAGGTCGAGCATCTGCTGGCGCCGACGCCGTTCGGCGGGCTCGTCGGGGAAGCGCCGACCATGCGCGCGCTCTTCGCGCTGCTCGAGCGCGCGGCCGGCGCCGACTCGACGGTGCTGCTCGAAGGCGAGAGCGGCACCGGCAAGGAGGTGCTGGCCGAAGCGCTGCATCGCGCCTCGCCGCGCGCCGAGCGCCCCTTCGTGGTCATCGACTGCGGCGCCATCGCCCCGTCGCTGGTCGAGTCGGAGCTGTTCGGCCACGAGAAGGGCGCCTTCACCGGCGCCGATCGCGCGCGCACCGGCGCGCTCGAAGCGGCCTCGGGCGGGACGCTGCTGCTCGACGAGATCGGCGAGCTGCCGCTCGAGCAGCAGGTCAAGCTCTTGCGGGCGCTCGAGGCGCGCGAGGTGCGTCGCGTGGGCGCGACGAGGCCGAAGCCGATCGACGTGCGCGTCATCGCGGCGACCCATCGCCGCCTGGAACGGCTCGTCGCCGCCAACCAGTTTCGCCAGGATCTCTACTACCGCCTGGCCGTGATCAAGGTGCGCGTCCCGTCGCTGCGCGAACGGCCGGAGGACATCCTGCTGCTGGCGCGCCGCTTCCTGGCCGAGCTCAAGCCGGCGCTCGATCCGTCGGCGCTGCTCTCCGAGGCGGTGTCGACGGCGCTGGTGTCGCACCGCTGGCCGGGCAACGTGCGCGAGCTGCGCAACGTGGTGCAGCGGCTCGTCCTCGTCGGCGAGCTGTCGACCGAGCTGCGCGCGCCCGTCACTCCGCCCGACTACGAGACGGCGCGGCGACAGGCGGTCGAGGACTTCGAGCGCGATTACTGCAAGTCGATCCTCCTGCACGCGGGCGGCAACGTCTCGCGCGCGGCGGCGGCGGCGGGGCTGTCGCGGCAGATGCTGCATCGGCTGCTGCGCAAGCACGACCTGCGCGGCGAGGGCGGTGGCGGCGGTGACGGCGGAGGTGGTGACGGCGGCGGCGGCGGCGACGGTGACGACGCGATATGATGATGGGCGTGGAGCCGCAACGCCTCGGCCGCTACGAGATCCTCCGTCCGCTGGCACGCGGCGGCATGGCCGAGCTGTTTCTGGCGCGCGCCACCGGCATCCAGGGCTTCGAGAAGCTGGTGGTGGTCAAGCGCATCCTGCCGGCGCTGTCGCGCGACGCCGAGTATGTCGAGATGTTCCTCGACGAGGCGCGCCTCGCCGCCGGGCTGCACCATTCGAACATCGTGCAGGTCTATGACATCGGCGAAGCGGACGGCACGCCCTTCTTCGCGATGGAGTATCTGCACGGCGAGGACGTGCGTGCGATCTTGCAAGCGGCGCTGGTGGCGCGCCAGCGGCCGCCGCTGGAGCACGCGCTCTCCGTCGCCATCGGGGTCGCCGCGGGGCTGCACTACGCGCACGAGCTGCGCGACGGCGAAGGCAAGCCGCTCGGCATCGTCCACCGCGACGTCTCGCCGCACAACGTGGCCGTCACCTTCGACGGCGGCGTCAAGCTGCTCGACTTCGGCGTGGCCAAGACCAGGCGCCGCCAGTCGGCGACCCGCCACGGAACGCTCAAGGGGAAGCTCGGCTACATGTCGCCCGAGCAGTGCCGCGGCGACGAGCTGGACCGGCGCAGCGACGTGTTCGCGGTCGCCATCCTTTTGTGGGAGCTCGTCACCGGGCGCCGGCTCTTCGGCGGGCGCAGCGACTTCGGGGTGATGAAGTCGATCGTCGAGATCGATGCGCCGCGGCCGTCGGTGTTGTGGCGTGACTGTCCGCCGGCGCTCGAGGCGCTGGTGATGCGCGGGCTCAGGCGCGAGCGCGAAGGGCGTTTCTCGACGGCGGAGGAGCTGCAGCTGGCGCTCGAGGCGTTCGCGCGCGCGGAGCGGCTGGCCGTCTCCGGCGTGGGGCTCGGCCATTGGGTCAAGGAGCTGTTCGGCGAGCGCGCCGTCCGACCGCCCGAGGTCGACCGCACGACGACGCTCTACGATCTCATCGTCGCCGACGACGACGGCAGCGCCGCCACGGTCGTCGACGGCGTCGTCACCGCGCAGCCGGCGGCAGCGGTCGGCGCGTCGAAATCAGCGGAAGCGGCGGAATCAGCGGAATCGTCGCGAGCGTCCGGATCGATTTCGACCGATTCGTCGCTCGCTCCGGTGCGGCAGACGCGCGCGGTGGCGCGGCGGCGTCGTCCCCGCTGGCTGCCGTTCGCGCTCGGCGCCGCGCTGGCGATCGCCGCCGCCGCCGGCTGGCGCGTCGTCGCGATGGTGCGCCAGCCTCGCCCGGCGCCGGCGACGGTGGTGACGCCGCTGCCGCAGAATCGCCCGCCCTCGCCAATCACGCCGGCGCGCACCATCGAGCCGCCGTCGGTCGACGTCGAGCTCGAGCGTCCGCTGCCGCTGCCGCTGCGCGAGGAGCCGCTGCTGCACGCCGCGACGCGCAACCCCAAGCGGCCGCGTCCCGCGCATCACGCACCGACGCGCGCCGACCATCCGGTTCGACCCGCCGAGCCCGCGCGCATCGATCTCGATGCGCCGCTGCCGCCACGATGAGAGCGCACATCGCTGCCGTCGCCGTGGTCGTCTTGTCGCTTCTCGTGACCACGGGCGCGGCCGCGTCGCCCGCCGACGAGCTCCTCGAACGCGGCCTGCGCAGCTATGCCGTCGGCCACTATGACGACGCCATCGCCGCCTTTCAGCGGGGCTACGAGCTGCAGCCGCGCGCCGACTTCTTGTACGCCCTCGGCCAGGCGCAGCGCATGAAGGGTGACTGTCGCGCCGCCGCCTCGAGCTACCGGGCCTATCTGCGCACCGCGCCGCCCGAGAAGTCGGCGGCGCCGGCGCGCCAGAACCTCGAGCGCTGTCAGCGGGAGCTGGCCGCGAGCCCGCCCGCGGCACCTGCGCCGGCACCGGTGGCTGCGCCTGCGCCCGCGCCCTTCGCTGACGTCGCCGCGTCGCCGGCCGTCACGGCACCCCCGCCGCGTCGCTGGCAGCGCGATCGCG
>JAQBQH010000231.1 GCA_028287105.1 Myxococcales bacterium | reverse complement strand
GAGAACGCGTTCGACATGGGCGAGGCTGGGACAGGCGAGAGCCTTCCTCCGTCGGAAACATCACGGATGGGCCAATCGGCCCCCACACACCGCTACGGCTCGTAGCAGCCGATCGACGGGGGCGCCGGCCGCAGCTTCCCGTCGATCGTCACCGTCGGAGCGCCCGCTGCCGTACCGAGCCCGACCAGCGTGCACGGGGCGAGCCCGCCCGACTTAGGACGATAGTTGAACGCCGAGACGAAGAGCGCGCTCTCGATCGCGGTCGCGTCGGCGCCGCAATTCGTCAGGTCTTGATTGCCGTTCGCGCTGCCGGCACCGACGAACGACGAGTACTGCGGCGCACAGGTGGCGATGTCGACCTCGGGCGCACCACCTTGGTTTCCGACGACGACGTTATCGACGAAGGTCATTCCCGGGACGCAGGCGACGCCGGCGCTGTTGGTGGCGCCGGACTTGAGCCGATTGAAGACGATGGTGCTACTGGTGAGGCTAGCGCGCGCGCTCGTGCCGGTCGCGGTGATGCCCCCGTATAGCGACGCGTCGTAGCCAGGCGCGCCGTTGTCGGCGACGAGCAGGTTGGTCAGCGTGAAGTCGCTCGATTCGAGCAGCACGCCGGAGTTGTTGTCTTCGATCGTGTCGCGGTCGAGCGTGACGTCGCAGCCGACGGTGTGGACGCCGATGTGGTTCGACGACACGTTGGAGCGTTTGACGCTGATCTTCGCCGCGCTCGGCGTGGCCCCGCCCTGACAGCTCACGCCGTCCGTGCCGAGGCGGATGTAGAAGTTCTCCAGCGAGACGTCGACCAACTGCGCGTTCCCGAGCCTCACGTCGACGACCACGGTGCCGCCGGGCGACGCAATCTCGGGCTGACCGACGCCGACGCCGACCGCCGAGACCCGGTAGCTCTGCCCCGCCGCGGGCGCGATGACGATCTTCTCCTCGTAGTTGTTGGTCCAGACCACCACCGTTTTGCCGACGCTGGCTCCGTAGGCGAGCCCGTCGGACAGCGTGCAGAACGGATCGGTCAGCGTACCGCTGCCGGGGCCGGTGCACGACTGTCCGTAGGTGCTCCTGCCGACGTAGACCAGCGTCGACGGATCGGCGCATTCACCGGAGGCGACGTCGCATTGGCCGCTGGCGCACTGCTCGTTAGCCGTGCACTGCGCGCAGGTGCCGACCATGGTGTCGCAGGTCTTGCGCCTGCCGATGCAGTCGCTCGACGTGAGGCATTCGACGCATTGACCGCTGTCGTAGATGTCGCCGCCCGACAGCCTCTGGCAGAGAGCGCGCCCGTCGCCGTGGGGGGCGCACTCGGTGTTCTCGTAGCACAAACGGCAGACGTGGAACGACGGATCGCAGATGGGCGAGTCCGCCATCGTGCAATCGGCGTCGGTGGTGCACGCGGTGCCGGAGGGCGTAAGGCAGGTCGCGCAATTGACGTCGGGCCAACAGGTCACGAAGACGAAGAGCGGCACCTCGACGGAGGGATAGCCCGGCGACTCGGCGACGGCCGTGAGCTGGTAGTTGCCGTCGAGGTTGGCGATGTCGACGACGAACTGGGCGCCGTCGGCGTCGCTGTTGGTCTGGATGGGCGCAGCCGTGATACCGGACGGCGGGTTGACCAGCGACACGGTGATGGGGATGCGGCGACCATCGTGCGGCCCCGGCAAGAGCGTGAAGCTGGCCTGGCTGCACGGCCGATACATCGAGTTGCCGAGGACGAAGCCCATCGTGAACCCTCCCTGCGGCTTCGACGAGCAAGCGGACGCGAGCAGGCAGAGCGCTACGAAGACACGACGAAGCAGGCACCACGCGACCATCACGCCCATGATGCATTCCTGCGGGCGGGTGTCCATGACCTAGCGCGCACACTACCGTCGGGATTATCCCGTCGTGGGCCGTGTGGAATAGCGGCAACTACAGTGAGCTGGGCTCGTCGCGCGAGGACGGAGAGTCCATCTTCTACGCGGAGACAATCGCAAAGGCGAAACGCGATATCGCTTCGGCATAGGCGATAGGAACGGGACATCGATTGAAAGCAGCTCAAACGGGACGATGGGTATGCCAGTGTCGAGGGTAGCGGGTTCGAATCCCAAGATCTCACGCGGCATCGGTCGCGCGTTGAAGAGTGGGCGCACCATGAATCGCTGCTCGTACGGCATGCATCCGAGAGCGACCGCCACCTCAGTGATGTAATCAGCGCACGTGACGCAGTGGTTCAACTTGAGTGCGGCGTCGGGGCATGCGCTGTCGTCAACGCCGAATGAGGAGCTCGGCGAGTTGCGACGCGAGCTCGGGCTCGTCTTCGCGTGCCTGCGCGAGCAAGTTGCGATTCTCGCGGGCCTCGCGCCGTACGATCGCGGCGAGCCGGATCGCAGCGTCACGGTCACCCGTCGCGATCGCAGTAAGCAGCGCGCGCACCTCGTCGAACACAAACGGATCGATCGTCTTCGCCGCGAGCCCCGGCGTGCAGCCGCGGGTCCTACCCGACGCGATGCTGCACGCACCCTCGCCGATGAGCTCGCAGATGAGATGTCGGCAGCTCGACATCACGATCACTCTACCAGCGATGAACGTTGCCGGCATGCGATCCGCGATCGTTCGGGCGCGCAGAACGGCCAGGTACTGCTGGCGCTCGCGCAACTCTTCGGCTCCACGGCCACGACCATGGGCAATGCCACCTCGCCGATCGCGGGCCTCGGCGGCTAAAGCGCCGAGCCGCGGGCGCCATGACTCAGAGGTCTCGATCGTGCGTTGCACATCGGTCGACATGCCCGCCTGTATACGGGCTACCGCCGGACCTGCTTCTCGAGGCGCTCGTGCATCGCGTTCGCTTCCTCGCCCAGGGGCAACTCGC
>JAQBQH010000214.1 GCA_028287105.1 Myxococcales bacterium | reverse complement strand
TGCGCCCCGCCGGGCTGCACACGCGACCCAACGTCGAGCTGATCGAAGGCGACGTCATGGACGCCGCCGCCGTCAAAAAGGCGATGGACGGCATCACCCACGTCGTCCATCTCGCCTCCATCGCCGGCGTCGACACCGTCATGAAGCAGCCCGCGCTCACCATGCGCGTCTCGCTCCTGGGCACCGCCAACGTCCTCGACGCCGCGCTCGACTCCAAGCAGTGCCAGCGCTTCATCGACTTCTCGACCTCCGAAGTCTTCGGCCGCTACGCCTATCACGTCACCGAGTTCGACGTGACCACGCTCGGCGCCGTCGGAGAGGCGCGCTGGACCTACGCCGTGGCCAAGCTCGCCACCGAGCACCTCGCCATGACCTACCATCGCCAGTACGGCTTCCCCGCCGTCGGCATCCGCCCCTTCAACATCTACGGGCCGCGTCAGGTCGGCGAAGGCGCGGTGCACCATTTCATCGTGCGCGCCATCAAGGGCGAGAACCTGTTGGTGCACAACGACGGCGCCCAGATCCGCGCCTGGTGCTACATCGACGACATCGTCGACGCGGTGGAGCGCGTGCTCACCGACGACCGCGCCGTCGGCCACTCGTTCAACATCGGCAACCCGCGCTCGACGGTGACGATCTACAACCTGGCGCGCGAGATCATCCGCCTATCGTCGTCGGGGTCGCGCATCGAGCATGTGGTGTGGAACCATCCCGACGTGGAGCTGCGCGTACCCAACGTCGGCAAGGCCAAGGAGCTGCTCGACTGGTCGTCCAAGGTCGACCTCGAGGAGGGGCTCCTGCGCACCATTCAATGGTATCGCGGCCGCGGATGAGCGCTCTCGTCGAGGCCGATCATCTGCAGAAGACGTTCGCGCTCGGCTTTTTCCGCAAGAAGGTGCGCGCCGTCGAGGACGTCAGCTTCACCGTCGAGCAGAACGAGATCTTCGGCTTTCTGGGGCCGAACGGTGCCGGCAAGACCACGACGCTGAAGATGCTGATGGGCCTCATCTTCCCGTCGTCGGGCCAGGCGCGCATCTTCGGTAAGCCCATCAACGATCGGCAGGCCAAGCGGCGACTCGGCTTTCTGCCCGAGAACCCCTACTTCTACGACTACCTCTCCGGCGGCGAGCTGCTCGACCTCATGGGGCGGCTGTTCGGACTCGATCGCGCGGCCCGCCGTAAGCGCGCCGCCATGCTGCTCGACCGCGTGGGCCTCGGGCGCGCCGGCGATCGCGCGCTGCGCAAATATTCGAAGGGCATGCTGCAGCGGCTCGGCATCGCGCAGGCGCTCATCAACGATCCCGAGCTGGTCGTCCTCGACGAGCCGATGTCGGGGCTCGATCCGATCGGCCGCAAGGAGATCCGCGATCTCATCGTCGACCTCAAGGCCGAGGGCAAGACGGTCCTCTTCTCGACGCACATCCTGTCCGACGTCGAGCTCATCTGCGATCGCGTCGCCATGCTCGTGGGCGGGCGCATGCGCGACGTGGGGCCGCTCTCGAAGCTGCTCTCGCCGCGCCTGCTCCACACCGAGGTCGTCCTCGAGAAGGACGGCGCCAGCGAGCTTTTGCGCGTGCCGCCCGAGGCCGATGTCGACGCGCTCTTGTCCGAGGCGCTCGCCGCCGGCAAGCACGTCGTCTCGGTCACGCCGCGTCGCGAGTCGCTCGAGGACCTGTTCGTGCGCGAGGTCGATGCCGCCGACGTCGGTGGCGGCGCCGAGCGCATGAAGCGCGACCGCACGGAGCGGAAGTCGTGAGCCGCATCGTCGCGCTCGCGCTCAACACCTTCCGCGAAGCGATTCGCAACAAGGTGCTCTACCTCCTGGCGCTGTTCGGCGTCGGCCTCATCGTCTTGTCGGTGCCGTTCAGCCAGGGCGCGCTGCACGAGCAGATGCGGGTCACGCGCGACGTCGGGCTGGCCGGCATCGAGCTGTTCGGCGTGCTCATCGCCGTCTTCGTCGGCGTCAACCTCGTCTACAAAGAGGTCGACCGCAAGACGGTCTTCGCGCTCATTCCGAAGCCCATTCATCGATACGAATTCATCCTCGGCAAGTTCGTCGGCATGCTGATGACGCTGGCGGTGATGTTCGCGATCATGAGCGCGCTCATGGCCGCCGTCCTCAGCGTTCAGACCGAGGCGACCAACGCGCCGTCGAACTCGGCGGCCATCGTGCGCGCCATCGCGCTGCTCTTCTGCGAGGTCACGGTCGTGACGGCGATCGCGGTGCTCTTCTCCAGCTTCTCGACGCCCATCCTGTCGGGCGCCTTCACGCTCGGCATGGCGGTGGTCGGCCACTTCACGCCGGAGCTGCGCGAGCTGACGGCGCGCATCGGCACGGTGCCGTCGCGCATCGCCATCGCCGGCGCGATGCGGCTCTTTCCCGACCTGAACCTGTTCTATGTCTCGGGCGCGATGGTGGGCGGACAGCGCGTCACCGTGCACGGCAGCTTCGTCGACTGGGGCTACGTCGGCACGGCGGCGCTTTACGGGGCCGCCTACTCCGGCTGTGCGCTGGCGCTGGCGATGATCATCTTCTCGCGCCGAGACTTCGTGTGAGGCAGCTTTTTCAGGGCGCCGCGGTGGTCGCCATCCTGCTCGCCATCGTCACGGTGCGGGTCGTCTGGTCGTCGCACGGCGAGTGGCGCGCGGCGCAGGCGCTCGGCGGCGACGACGAGATCGCGCACCTCGGGCGGGCGGCGCGGCTGTACGCGCCGGGAAATCCGTACAGCCGTCGCGCCGTCGAGAAGCTGGCGGCGATCGGACGCGACGAGCCCGCGCGCGCGCTCGTGGCCTGGCGCGAGCTCCGGTCGGCGCTCTTCGCCACGCGCTCGTTCTACACGCCGCGACGGGCGCTGCTCGAGGAGGCCAACGCGCGCATCGCCGAGCTCATGGCCGACGCCGAGGTGCAGTCGGGCGCGCAGAAGTCGCACGACCGCGACAAGGCGCGCGCGTGGCACGCGGCGCGGCTGGCGCAGGACGAGTCGCCGTCGGTGCCGTGGACGCTGCTGGCGCTCTTTGGCCTGGCGGCCTGGATCGGCTGTGCGCTCGGGCTTCTCCTGCGCGGCATCGGCGACGACGATCGCCTGCGCCCGCGCGCCGCGATGGCCTGGGCGGCCGGCGTCGCCTGCGGGCTGTTGCTCTTTTTCCTCGGGCTCAGCCGCGCATGACCACGCTCACGATGCGACTCTGGCTCGTGGGCGACGACGAGGTGCTCGACGCCATCGCCGATCTGTCGCGCCATCTCGACTACTTTCAGGTGGCGCGCATCGACGAGCTGCCCGAGCCGCCGCTGAGTGCGCACGATCACGTCGTGGTCGCCATGGAGGACGAGGCGCGCGGGCGCGATCTGGCGGCGCGGGTACACACGCTCGGCTCGCCTGGGCACGTCATGATCGTGCCGTCGCTGCCGGGAAAGAGCTCCGGCGCCCGCGCCATCGTCGCCGCCGCGGAGCTGGTCGCCCTCCTCTGAGACGTGTACATCGGTGTGCAGTGCGTAAGGCTCTGATTGTATAAACGATTGCGCTAATGGTCCGACCGACG
This sequence comes from Myxococcales bacterium, assembly GCA_028287105.1. GTDB lineage: Bacteria > Myxococcota_A > Polyangia > Palsa-1104 > Palsa-1104 > JAQBQH01. The sequence continues at coordinate 24,994 of JAQBQH010000214.1, read as the reverse complement.
TGCACCGCGACGTGCAACCGTGATATGCAGGCCCGCGTCATTTCGCGACCTTGAGAGCGGCATACAGATTGCTCGCCTACGCGCGTAGTACGGTTCGCTTCTTTGACGGATTTGCTTACGAAGGACGAGGGTCGATGCCGATGGACGTAATGCGCACGTTCGAAAAGCTGGCAGCGCGTGGCGCGCGCGCAGCCTGGCCGCTGGTGAAGCTCTACAATCACACGTTCGAACGTCCTTCGATCAAGCCCGACTGGGCGCCGGCTCCGCTCTTGAAGCGGCGCGAGCGGACCTTCCCGCAGCTCGGCTGGCCGCGTACCACCGATTCGTTGTGCCCGCGCTGTGTAAAGGAAACGCGCAACGCGATCCTCGACGGCACGCGCAGCTTCGGCGAGCTCATCCTCGGCAAGCCCGGCGAGATCAAGGCCGACATCCTCGAGGAGGATGGCAAGATCGTCATGAAGAAGACGTGCGAGAAGCACGGCACCTTCACCGACGTCATGGCGATCGATCCCAAGTGGATGGAGCGCATCGAGCGGCTCTATCCGGGGCGCGACTTTCTGGCGCCCAAGACGCCGCTGCGCGAGCACGGCACGTCGTCGATCCAGTTCGGGCGCGGCTCGGTGCTCACCGTCGACCTGACCAACCGCTGCAACATGATGTGCGACCCGTGCTTCATGGACGCCAACCAGGTCGGCTACGTCCACGAGCTCGTGTGGGACGACATCAAGAAGATCCTCGACGACGCCATGTCGATCCTGCCGCGGCGGCAGATGTCGGTGCAGTTCTCGGGCGGCGAGCCGACGATGTCGCCGTTCTTCCTCGACGCCATTCGCTATGCGCGTGAGCTCGGCTTCTTCGCGGTGCAGGCGGCGACCAATGGCCTGCGCTTCGCCGAGGAGCCGGGGTTTGCCAAGGCCGCCAAGGAGGCGGGGCTGCGCATGGCGTATCTGCAGTTCGACGGCATCGGCAACGAGGCCAACAGCCACCGCAAGATCGGCAACCTGTTCGACGTCAAGCTGCGCGCCATCGAGGAGATGGCGGCGGCGGGGATCGACGTGATCCTGGTGGTCACGGTGATCAACGGCGTGAACAACGACCAGATCGGCAAGATCCTGAACTTCGCGGTTCAGAATCCCGACAAGATCACGGTGGTGTCGTTCCAGCCGGTCTCGTTCACCGGGCGCGACGAGGACATCGACGACGAGACGCGCATGAAGCAGCGCTACACGCTGTCGCATCTGGCGTACGACGTGAAGGCGCAGACCGGCGTGACCGAGCCGATGCGCGATTGGTTCCCGCTCTCGGCGCTGGGCCCGTTCTCGGACCTCGTCGATCAGCTCATGGGCGAGCGCGCCGATTGGGGCGCGATGAAGTGCGGCTGCCATCCCAACTGCGGCATCGGCACCGTGCTCATGGTGAACAAGAAGACGAGCGAGATGGTGCCGCTGACCCAGTTCCTCGACATGGAGGGGCTGCTCGAGGACATCGGCACCATCACCGACGGTGCGCAGCCGAAGCCGCTCACCGTCGCGCAGCTCGGCCTGGCGCTGGCCAAGAACTATCGCCCCGAGAAGGCGCCCAAGGGCTACTCGTTCGCCGAGCTCATGAAGCAGCTTCTGTCGCAGGCGGGCGCGCGCGGCAAGAAGGTCGGTGAGTTCGAGAAGGACGCCGACGAATTCGAATGGCGCGTCCTCTTCGTCGCCGGCATGTGGTTCCAGGACCTCTTCAACTACGACTTCCGCCGCACCGAGATGTGCATCATCCCCTACGGCACGCAGATGGGGGAGATCAGCTTCTGCGCGTACAACACGGGCATCGGCTGGCGCAATATCGTGGAGAAGATGCTGCAGAACGCGTCGGTGGCGGAGTGGTACAAGGAGCACGGCCGCCACGCGGTCTACGCGAAGAACCAGGACTTCCCGATGCCGGTCTTCTCGAACCCGATCACCGCCCGCGTCGAAGGCGAGCCGCTCAAGCTCCGCGTAATCGGCTAGCCAGCACCCTCCCGTTCCCGCTACCGCTCCCGCTACCGCTACCGTTTTCCGCTGCCCCCTCCCGAGGAAGCGTCACAGCCGACGAGGCGCCGCCTCGGCGCGCGGTGACGTCGGTGAGCAGGGACGGGAGCGGATACCGGAAACCGGTAGCGGTAGCGGTAGCGGTAGCGGTAGCGGTCAGCGGTCAGCGGTCAGCGGTCAGCGGTCAGCGCGAGGGTGGAGGCGAGGGTGGATGGGCGAGGTGCGGTGGTGCGGTGGTGCGGTGGTGCGGTGGTGCGGTGGTGCGGTGGTGCGGCAGTACGAAGAGACTTACTGCGCCGGCGGCGGAGCCGCCTGAGTGTTCGCCCCCGTCGCCGCCGCCTTGATATTATCCATCGCCAACATCGCCTTCGTCGCGCTGAAGAAATCGGTCAACGCCTTCTTGAAGACGCCCTGGCAATTCATCCCGCCATCCTGCCCGTGCACCGGCTGGCCGGGGATGCGGACCTGCTGGCCGTTCGGGTCGAGGACGGTCAGGCTGGCCGTGACGTCGCCCTTGTAGACCGGGTTGTAGCCGGTGCACCAGAAGCGCTGCACGTCGACGATCACGCGCGCGGTCGCGCCCGCTTCGTCGCCCTTGGCGGCGACGCCGACGCCGGCCGACATGGCCGCTTCGCCCACGAGCTTGGTCATCGTCTCGGTCACCGTCGTGGGCGTGGGAACGCGAATCGCCGTCGGGATACCGAAGGAGCCGGTCTGCAATCCGACGACCTCTTTCTTGTCTCCACCTACTTTCGGCTCGCGGTTGTCGCGGACCTCGACGATGATCTTGCCGGCCGGCGACGGCGCGGCAGGTTGCGCTTTGTACTGCAAGTACGGCCCACAACCGACGAGAACGACCGACAGCAACGCGAACGAAACCTTCTGCATGATAGGCACCCCTTTATTAGTTATGACGTTGGCGGCCGTATAGTACGGCAGTTCGGAACGCATGAGCAACAACAACCAACATCCGACCCGACCCGATCGCAACATCGGTCGTCGTCTCATTGATCAGTACGTCCTCGTCGAGAAAATCGGCGAAGGCGGAATGGGCGCCGTCTATCTCGCCGATCAACCGACCGTCGGCCGCCGCGCGGTCGTCAAGCTGCTCCATCCGCAGCTGTCGCGCGATCCCAACGTCGCGGCGCGCTTCAACCTCGAGGCGCGCGCCGCCGCCGCGCTCAACCATCCGCACATCGTCACCGTCTACAACTACGGCGCCGACGGCACCGGCGCCGACGCTACCCTCTATCTCGCGATGGAGCATCTCGAGGGGCGCGATCTCGAGCGCGCCGTCGCCGATGCCGGCCGCCTGCCGCCCGCGCGCGCCGTCCACGTCGTGCGTCAGGTCGCCGAAGCGCTCGCCGAAGCGCACGCCCGCGGCGTCATCCACCGCGATCTCAAACCGTCCAACGTCATGCTCGTGAGGCGCGGCCGCGACGAAGACTTCGTCAAGGTGCTCGACTTCGGCATCGCCAAGGTCAAAGGCGTCGCGCTCACCAACTCGAACCTGGTCTTCGGCACGCCCGAATACATGAGCCCCGAGCAGCTTCGCGGCCATGAGCTCGACGGCCGCAGCGATCTCTACGCGCTCGGCGTCGTGCTCTTCGAGCTGCTCACGGGCCGGCTGCCCTTCGTCTGCCACACGCCCGAGCAGTTCATGACCGCGCACCTCGAGTCGCTGCCGCCGTCGTTGAGCCAGGCCGCGCCCGGCGTAGATTTTCCGCCGCCGCTCGAGGCGTTCGTGGCGCGCACGCTCGCCAAGGATCGCACGGTCCGCCCGTCGACGGCCGAGGAATTCGGCGAGCTCGTGGACGCGTCACTCGACGGTGCACCGTCGACGGCGGTCGGTGGCAAGCGCTCCGATCCGCCCGGCAAGCCGCGCGGCAGCCTCCGCGCCGGCGGCGAGTCGACCCTCCGCGCCGCGCTCATCGGCGGGATCCTCGCGTGCCTCCTGCTCGTCACGATCGTCCTGCTCGCAAAACGAAACCACGTTCAGCCGCAAGCGCAGACCGATTCTCGCGTACCGACGCCGACGCCGACGCCGACGCCGACACCGACACCGACACCGACGGCAACAGAGCCGCCGACGCCAGCAGAGCCGCCCGATCCCGCCGTCAGCGACGGCGACCGCTCCATCGACGCGCTGGAGCACGACTTCCTCACCATGAAGTCGCCGCTGCGCGTCCGCGATCGCCGCGCCGCCTTGCGCGCGCTCCACGCCCGCATCGACGCCTCGCCCGGCACCGCCGCCGACCGCGCCCGCAAGACCCGCGATGCGCTCGTGGAGCTGCTGCGGCAGCACGCGAATTGACACCCGCCTTTTCCGACCTCAAGATGCCCGCGTGACACTGCGCGTCGTACTGATCGCCGTAGTGCTCCTCGCCGCCCGCGCCGCGCCGGCGCGCGAGCCGGCGACGGCGATTGCGCCCGTGACCACCGGCCAATCGGCGCCGCCCGAGCTCCAGCGCGCCTTCTCCGAAGAGCTCCCGCGCGCGCTGCGCAACGCCGGCTTCGATCTGGTGCCGCCCAACGAAGTCGACATGAAGATCGGCGAGCGCCCCGAGTTCCTGCAGTGCCGCGCCGGCGGCTGCCTCATCGAAGAGGCCGCGTTCCTCCGCGTCGCCCGCCTGGCGCTGCCGCGTCTCGATCGCGCCCCCGACGGCAACTACACCATCGGCATCTCGCTCTTCGACGCCACGCAAAAGCGCTCGGTCAGCGACGCCGTCGACCGCGTCGCCACCGCCGCCGAGGTGCGCGAGAAGCTCAACGTCATGGCCGCCAAGCTGCGCACCGATCTCTCGCGCCCGGGCCGCCTCGAGGTCAACGCGCAGCCCGCCGCCGCCCTCACCGTCGACGGCGAGGCCAAGGGCTCGACGCCCTGGTCGGGCGAGCTGCCCGCCGGCGATCACGTCCTGGCGCTCGAGTCCGGCGGCGCGCGCGTCGAGCGCGACGTCAGCGTTCCGCCCGGCGCCACCGCGCGCGTCGACATCGCGCTCACCGCGCCGCCTCCGCCGCCGGCACGCCGCAATCCGGCGCTGCGCCCCCTCAAGTGGGTCACGCTCGTCGCGGGCGTCGCCGCCGTCGGCGCTGGCGCCGGCCTCATGGTCCTCGACGGCCGCGGCAGCTGCAGCCGCCCGTCGGGCCAGCTTCAGTGCCCCGATCTCTACGACACCAAGACCGGCGGCCTCGTCGCGCTCGCCGGTGGCGGCGCGCTCGTCGTCACCAGCGTCGTCCTGTTCATCGTCGACCGCCCGCGCCACTAGCAGCCCGCGCTGCCGTCGACGCCACCGTCGAGCCGGGTTACTTCTTGTGCGGCGTTGGCTGCGGCTGCGCGCCCGGCTTCGGCGCATGCATCATCACATTGCCCGCCTTCGTCGCGTGCAGCACGGCCGCCACCGCCGCGCGCGCGCGCTTGGGATCTTTTCGCGGATCGATCTTCTGATCGAGGAGCGCCTGCATCGGCGCAGCAACGAGCCCGATGCGAACCCGCTCCGCCGAGCTGCACCGCGCGGCACCTTCGCGCTCGCACGCGTCGGACGCGCGCTCGGCAGCGGCGACCGCGTCGGTCGGCTGCAGCCGCTCGGCATACGCCGTGGCGCGGGTGAGATGGATGCGATGGTCACCCGCTTCCGCGAACTGCGACGTCGTCTCGAGCGCCCAGTCGGGATGCTCCGCCCTCAGATACGCGTCGGCGAGCGCCAGCGACTTCTCGACGTCGTCCGGCGCGGCGAAGCGCGCGTCCTCGAGCGCCGCCACGCGATCCAGCTCGATCTTGTCGCCCACGAGCGCAGGCTTCGCCACCAGCGAGCCCGAGGGGAGCAGCACCACGACGGCGACAGCTGCCACCGCAATCAGATCGACGATGCGCGACAAAGTGGGTTTGGGAGCGTGCTCCATACACCAGTGAGACACCAAAGATGCGGGCGCGTTCCCGACATTATTCTGGAGGACTTATCGAAGTCAATCGTGAGCAGTGCACGGGAGTTTTTCGGCCGTAGCGATTTGCCCCGTTGCGGGGCGCATGGCTACGCGGTCACAACGCCTGCCGCTGCCGCAAACCCGCGTCGGACGTGCACTTCGCCCTCTGGCATTCGACCTGCTATGGCACCTGGCCGAACGTCCAACTCTCCACGGAGGAACTCTGATGTCCGCACTCAAAGCGCTAGCTGATCACTTCCGCGAAGGTCAGTGGCCGATGTGGCCGATCCTCGCCATTCTGATCGTCGTCTGGGCGATCATCATCGAGCGCATCGTCTATCTCAAGAAGGCGGGCATCGACAAAGAGAAGCTGCTCGCCCTCCTCAAGAGCCAGATCATGGCGGGCAACATCCAGGGCGCCATCAAGGTCTGCTCGGGCAATCCGACGCCGGTCACCCGCATCGTTCAGGCGGGCCTCACCAAGTTCAATCGTCCCGACGCCGAAGTTCAGGCGGCGATGGACGAGGCCGCTCTCCGCGAGCTCCCGAAGCTGGAGAAGCGCACGGGCTACCTGGCCATGCTCGGCAACATCGCGACGCTGGTCGGTCTCCTCGGTACCATCATCGGCCTCATCGACTCGTTCGCCGGCGTCGCCGGTGTCGATCCGTCGATGAAGGCGACGCTGCTCGCCAAGGGCATCTCGGAAGCCATGAACTGCACCGCGTTCGGCCTCATCACGGCCGTCCCGGCGCTGCTCGCCTTCTCGGTGCTCAACGGCTGGACCCAGAACATCCTCGACGACATCAACGAGGTTTCGGTCCAGGTCGTCAATATGGTCGTCGGTCATCGCAACGCGATGAAGGCGGCGTAGCACCATGGGTGGCGCAGCACCTACGCCGAGCGGTAAAGGCGGCAAAAAGCCGCTCGATGCATCACTCAACCTGGTCCCGTTCATCGACCTGTTGTCGTGCTGCATCTCGTTCTTGTTGATCACGGCGGTGTGGACCCAGCTCGCCCGCATGGACGTGACGCAGAAGGGGCAGAGCTCGGCGGGAGCCGTCGACGAGAAGCCGCCGGAGAACGTCGTGCAGTTGACCTTGTTCATCGACAAGGACGGCTACACCTTCGCGAAGTCGACGGGCGAGAACACTCCCATCCCGAAGAAGGGTGAAGAGTATGACTACGCCAAGCTCGCCGACATCTTGAAGGACGCCAAGACGGCGTACCCCGACAAGAACGACATCATGGTCAAGTCCGACGACGACGTGATGTACAACAACATCATCCGTACGATGGACGTAGTCCTGTCGAACAAGTTCCCGGACGTGAGCCTGGGCGACAAGGGAGCGGGGTCTTAGTCATGTCGGTCGAGAGTCTCGACAAACCGAAGCTGATGGTCTCGCCGGGTCCCCGGCTGCGGAAGTTCATTCCGTTGCGCTTCGTCCGTGGCAACAATCACGGAAAGAAGTCTGTCTACGCCGAGCTGAACATCACCTCGATGGTAGACATGCTGATGATCCTGACCGTCTTCCTCCTGCAGACGTTCTCCGCATCTGGAGAGCTTCTGACGGTGCAGAAGAACATCACCCTGCCCGAGGCCACGAACTACAAGGATCTCGAGCAGGCGCCAATCGTGGCCGTCTCCAAGGACTCCGTCACGCTCGACGGCCGTATGGTCGCCGACGCGTCGGTTCTGAACCAGGAGAACACCGCCGATTGGAAGATCGTCGAGCTGCACGATCTCCTGGTGACGTTGAAGAACAACTACAAGCTCCTGCATCCGTCGGACGAGTGGAAGGGCATCGTCATCGTTCAGGCGGACAAGGGGGTGGACTTCAAGGTCATCAAGAAGGTCATGTACTCCTGCTCGATGGCCGGGTACCAGAACGTGAACTTTGCAGTTCAGCAGAAGGCGAAGGGCGGATAAGCCCGTCGCAATCCGTTTGCTCTAAAGGCGCCGAAAGGGATATCCTTTCGGCGCCTTTTCTATTTTCTTCGCTTCACACGAGACGTCGGAGGAACGAATGCGGCACGTGCTGCTCATGGCGTTCGTAGTTGTCACGGGATGCGTGAGCGATCCGCGCGATCCCAACACCTGGATCAAGAAGCTGGATAGCCCGGTCGACCAGAAGGAAGCGGTCCGCGAGTTGGTGAAGATCAAGGATCCGGCGGCGGTCGATCCGCTGATCAACTTCTACAAGAAGAATCACGACCCCGAGGTCTTGAAGGCGATCGCGACCTTCAAGGACAAGCGGCAGGTGCCGGTGATGATCGACTCGCTCGAGTTCACCGAGGAGTCGTTCGACAACGCAGCGACGGCAGCGGCGGCGCTGGGCGAGACGCCCGACCCGAGCGCGGTCGATCCGCTGATCAAGGCGCTGCAGAAGCCGCTCAGCGTCAAGACGCGCGCCAACATCGTCAAGCTCGAGGCGATGCGCTCGCTCGGGAAGATTCGCGACGGCAAGGCGGTCCCGGCGCTGGCGAAGATTCTGGAGACGCCCGCCGACGAGCAAGACTTCTTCTTGAACAAGGAGGCCGCCGAGCAGCTCGGTAACCTCGGCGACGCGCGCGCGGTTCCGTCGCTGGTGCGCGGTCTCTTCATGACCGGTCGCGGCGCCGACATCTTCTCGGTGAGCCGCGTCTCGCTGCTGCAAATCGGCAAGGCCGGCGTGCAGGCGCTCATCGACGCGCACGATCACAAGAACGCCGCGCTCGAGGCGGACGCCAAGAAGTACGAGTTCCGTCCGGGCGTGATCGAGCAGAAGACGGCGCTCATCCTCGGCGACCTGCGCGCCAAGGATGCGATCCCGGCGATGCAGGCCGAGCTCAAGAAGCCGCAGAAGGGCGACAATCACACCGGCGCCCTGTACGCGCTCGGGATGATCGCGGATCCGTCGACGACCAAGGATATGACGGGCGTCCTTGGCGACGCCAAGCGCGACTTCAAGGTGCGCATCTCGGCGGCCGAGGCGCTCAACTTCGCGGGCGACCCGGCGTCGCTGCCGGCGCTCTTGCAGATCGCCAAGACCGGCGACGTCATGAAGGACAAGGAGAAGTATCCCGACGTGCGGTTGGCGGCGGCGATGGCCTATGCCCGACTGGGCGGCCCGGCTGAAGCGGCGGCGTTCGCGCCGGTGGCGGCGGGAGAGAAGGCGGCGACCGAGGAGTTCAAGGAAGACGCCGAGCGCCTCGAGGTCGCCAAGAAGTGCGGCAAGGACGTCACCTGCTACGCGCAGGTCCTCGAGAGCGATCCCAAGCTCACGCACCAGGAGAAGGCCGCCTTCATGCTGGCGCGCATGGGCAAGCCGGCGCTGCCGGCGCTCCTGAAGAAGCTGTCGACGCGCGAGCCGATCGTGCGTTTCGCGGTGCTCTTCGGGATCGCCAAGATCGCCGACAAGTCGTCGACCGAGGCCAAGAAGGCGCTCGATGCGCAGATCGAGGTCGATCGCACCAAGCCGCCGATGCGTCCGCTCGTCGAGGAGATGCGCGCCGTGCGTGCGGAGATCAATTCGAAAGGATAGCTTCGCCGTCCTTTTGCCATTCGCCGTTAGCTGTTAGCTTCGGATCGGAAGATGCAATCACTCACCGTCGAAAATCTAGGGCTGGCCACCGCGTTGTGGCTGGGGTTCGTTGGCGTGCTGTTCGTGCTCAGGAAGTTCGTGCCGGGGCCGGTGCGGCAGGGACAGCTGCTCAAGGATGGGACGCGGAAGGCGTACAAGCTGAACGCGTTCTACATCCTCTTGCTCGTGTGCGCGGTGATCGCGGGCGGGCAGGCGACGCATCTGTTCTCGCTCTCCACGGTGCATCGGCTCTTCTGGCCGCTGCTCGTCGTCGGCAACGTCTTCGCATTCGTGGTGACCGGCTGGCTCTTCGTACGCGGACGGCGCATCAATCGCGAGCGCGGGCTGCCGGTCGGTGGCGTCCTGCACGACCTCTTTTTCGGCGCCGAGCTCAACCCCGATCTGTGGGGCGTGGACTTGAAGATGTTCTTCTACGTCCCGTCGCTGATCGGGCTCATGGTCATGAACCTCTCGTTCGCGGCGGTGCAGTGGGAGACGCTCGGCCACCTGACGACGCGCATGATGCTGTACCAGGCCTTCTTCACGATCTACGTCTTCAACTACTTCCAGTTCGAGTACGGAATGCTCCACACCTGGGATGTCATCGCCGAGAACTTCGGCTGGATGCTGGCGTGGGGAGACCTGCCGTTCGTGCCGTTCTTCTACTCGATCGGCGGCTGGTTCGTGTTGCGCAACCAGGAGCCGATGCAGGGTTACGAGGTCGCGGCGCTGTGCGTGTTGTTCGTCGTGGGCCTGTGGCTGTTTCGCGGGGCCAACGAGCAGAAGCATCGCTACAAAGAGAATCCGAGCGCGCCCATCTGGGGAAAGACGCCCGAGACCGTCGGTGGCAAGCTGCTCATCTCCGGATTCTGGGGCATCGGACGCAAGCTCAACTACACCGGCGAGCTGATGGTCTACTTCTCGTGGACCATCTGCACCGGCTCGGAATCGATCGTGCCTTATCTCCTGCCGCTGTGGCTGGTCTGCCTGTTCTCGCATCGCGCGTGGCGCGACGAGCAGCGCTGCCACGCCAAGTACGGCGCGCTGTGGGAGCAGTATTGCCAGCGCGCGCGCTTTCGCATGATCCCGTTCATCTACTGACGTAAAATCGTGCTGTGATGGCTCGATGAGCGACGTGTCGAAGCTGCTCACGCTGGCGGACTTCCGGCGGCTCGCGCGCGCGCGGCTCGAGCCGATGACGTGGGACTACTATCGCTCGGGCGCTGACGGCGAGACGACCCTGCGCGAGAATCGCCGCGCCTATGGGCGCTGGCAGATCTGGCCGCGCGTGCTGGTCGACGTGAGCGAGCGGCCGCTGGCCACGACGGTGCTGGGCACGCCGGTGTCGATGCCGGTGCTGGTGGCGCCGACCGCCTATCAGCGCCTCGCGCACGACGACGGAGAGCGGGCGACGGCGCGGGCGGCGGCGGCGGCCGGGACGGTGATGTGCGTCTCGACGCTGGCGACGGTGGCGCTCGAGGACGTGGCGGCCGCGGCGCCGGGCGCGCCCCGCTGGTTCCAGCTCTACGTGCACAAAGATCGCGCGCTCACGCAGCGGCTCGTCGAGCGCGCCGCCGCGGCCGGGTATCAGGCCATCGTGATCACCGTCGATACACCGCTGCTCGGGCGGCGGGTCGCCGACGAGCGCAACGGCTTCGCCCTGCCGGCGCACCTGACGATGGCGAATCTCGCGGATGCGGCGCTGCTCGCGGCGCGAAGCGACGGCTCGTCGCTCAATAGCTACTTCGCGGCGCGGCACGACGCCGCCTTCGGCTGGCGCGACCTTGCGTGGCTGCGGGCGCTGAGCCCGCTGCCGCTCGTCATCAAGGGGGTCTTGCGGGCGGATGATGCCGTGCGCGCCGTCGACGCCGGCTGCGCCGCGGTGGTGGTCTCGAACCACGGGGGTCGCCAGCTCGACGGGGCGCCGGCCACGCTCGAGGCGCTGCCGGAGGTGGCCGCGGCGGTGGCGGGGAGGGCGGAGGTTTACGTCGACGGTGGGGTGCGGTGGGGGAGCGATGTGCTCAAGGCGTTGGCGCTTGGGGCGCGGGCGGTGATGTTGGGGCGTCCGGTGCTGTGGGGGCTGGCCGTCGACGGCGAAGGCGGTGTGCGGCGGGTGCTCGAGATCGTGCGCGAGGAGCTGTCGCGGGCGATGGCGCTGTCCGGGTGCGCGACGTTGGCGTCGATCGATCGCGATCTCGTGCGCCCACGCCGGGAATAGAACGGGCCGCACATGAGGCGAGGCGCGCGGGGTTAGGCGGCTAGCTCGACGCGGTTGCGGCCGGAGTTCTTGGCGATGTAGAGGGCGTCGTCGGCGCGGGCGATGAGGCTGTCGCGGGGTTCGCCGGGGCGGCGTTCGGCGACGCCGACGGAGATGGTGACGGGGACGGGGTGGCCGGCGACTTCGATGCCTTCGTTCTCGACCCAGGAGCGGGCGCGCTCGACGACGCGGCGGGCGCGGCCGAGCTCGATCGTCGGGAGGACGAGGAGGAACTCTTCGCCGCCCCAGCGGACGACGCCGTCGCCGGAGCGCATGACGGTGGCGAGGAGGCGGCCGACGCGGCGGAGGACTTCGTCGCCGGCGGCGTGGCCGAACTGATCGTTGATCGACTTGAAGTGGTCGAGGTCGCACATGGCGATCGACACGCCGATGTCGGAGTCTTCGGGGAGGACGAGGTCGAGGCCGCGGCGGTTGAAGACGCCGGTGAGCGGATCGATCACGGCCAGGCGGGTGAGGCGCGCCATCTCGAGGTGCGGCGCGCACAGGCCGGCGAGGAGCATGAGGAGGTTCTCGTGCGCCTCGGTGAAGGCGTGCTTGTCGGGGCGCACCACGGACACGACGCCGAAGCAGACGTTGTTGCTGACCAGCGGCACGCCGAGGAACGCGCCGATGGGGTCGCGTACGTCGGCGCGCTGCACGAACCGCGGGTCGGCGGGCGCGTCGCCGGTGCGCAGCGGCAGGTTGTTCTGGGCGATCCAGCCCATCAGCCCTTCGCCGATCTGGAACTCGCCGGGCGCGCTGTGCAGCGGCTCGCCGGCGCGGCAGGTGGCGATCAGACGCGTGCGGGTGGCGTCGAACAGGCGCACGCTGGCGCGCGGCGCGGACACGATCTTCGCCGCGCACTCGACGGTGAGCTGGAGCAGCGCCTCGAGCGGTCGCTTCTGCGACAGCTCGCGCGCCAACGATGCCATGAGAACGACCGGGTCCGACATACTGCCTTTGGAGCGTACGATTTTGCGGGGGATTCGTCCGTTACTTTTTGCTACGCCTTCGACTTCGTCGGCTTACGGACGTGGAAGAAGAACATGGGCGTGAAGATGCCGGTCTCGCCGCCGCGAACGAGCGCGATGGCCGCCGCGTTCAGGAAGTCGGACACGGCCGTCGACCCCTTCGGGGCCACCTTGGTGCGCTCGAGCAGCTGCACCAGCTTGTTGGTCATCCAGCGCCCGGCGGGGGTGTGCTTGAAGCCGGTGATCGACCAGCGCCCCGACAACGACAGCCACCAGGGCGTCTCCGAGTCGCTGTTGCCGGCGACGTCGCGCGCGTCGATCACTTCGAAGCCGGACGTCTTGAGCGCCTCGACGACGTCCTGCTCGTACCAGATGTCCGGCAGCGCGTCGCCCTCCTCGATGCCCTTCTTGATGGCGCGGTGGTCGGCGTTGTTCGCGTCGTACTTGGGGGTGAGGCACCACTCGTAGCCGGCGAACATCGCGCCCGGCTTCATGACGCGGAAGAGCTCGGTGAACAGCTTGACCTTGTCGGGCGCGTGGCAGGTTGCCTCGATCGCGTAGACCGCGTCGTAGCTCTTGTCCGGCACCGGCAGCTTCATGAAGTCGGCCTTCATGAACGACGTGATCTTGGCCAGCCCCGCCTCTTCGTTCTGCCGGGTGCCGCGCTTGATCTGGTAGTCGTTGTTGTTGACCCCGACGACGCTGGCACCGGAGAAGCGGGCGATGGCGCGCATCGGGCCGCCGACGCCGCAGCCGACGTCGAGCACCTTCATCCCGGGCTTCAGCCCGAGTACATGCGCGAGATAAAACTCGTGACGCGCGAGGGACGCTTCGAACGTCTCGCCCTTGTGCCGGGGCGCGAAATGAAACGACTGTCCCCAGCCGAACTCGTAGAAGTCGGTGACGAGGTCGTAGTAGTCGTTGACCATCTTCGTGTAGTTCTGCTTGCGGGTCTCGACGGTACCGGCGTGAAACGACTGGTACTCGTCGACCACGTCCTGAACCTCGTCCTTGGGCAACGAGGTCTGCACGAGATCGGTCAACTGCGGCTTCTCCATCATCGCATCCACCCTGAAAGTAAGATCTGCGCGCAATTGGCCATGAAATGGGGGTTCGCGTCAATACTCGGCACAAAGGTGCGAAATCGCACGCCCTGGTGTGCTGGACTTCAGCCCCTTTCGGGGTTACACGAAAGGACGCATGCGGATTCTGGTCACCGGCGGGGCCGGACATCTCGGCGCCAACCTGTTGCGTCGATTACTGGCGGACGGCGATGCGGACATTCGTGCGCTGGTCCGCGGCGGCGACAACAACGAGGGCGTCGAAGGGCTCGGCATCGAGGTCGTCCAGGGCGACCTGCGCGATGCCAGCTCCTTGCGCGCGGCCGTCGCCGGCGTCGACCGCATCTTCCACGTGGCCGCGCAGATCTCGACGGTCGAAGGCAAAGAGCAGGAGCTCTTCGAAAACAACGTCGTCGGCACCAAGAACCTGCTCGCCGCGGCGCGTGAAGCCGGCGTCGGGCGCGTCGTCGTCACCGGCAGCTTCAGCGCCGTCGGCCATCGCCACGACGGCGTGCCGTCCGACGAGACCGTCCCCTTCAATCCGTTCGAGAAGGTGCTGCCCTACGAGAAGTCCAAGCAGGCGGTGGAGCTCGAGTGCCTGCGCGCCGTCGCCGAGGGGCAGGACGTGGTCATCGCGACCTCGTGCGCCATCCTCGGCCCGCACGACTACGTGCCGTCGCGCATGGGCGCGGTGCTGCGCGACTTCGCCAACGGCAAATTGCGCGCGTACATCCCGGGCGGCTTCGAGTTCGTCGCCGCGCGCGACATCTGCGAAGGGCACGTGCTGGCCATGAAGAAGGGCCGCACCGGCCACAAGTACATCATCTCGTCGGGCTTCCACTCGATGGATCAGATCATGGGCATCATGGAGCGCGTGACGGGCCGCAAGCGTCCGATGCGCCTGCCGGCGGCGGTCATGGCCGCCATCGCGCCGGTCACGCAGGCGATCCAGACGCGGCTCTTCCCGTCGCGCCCGCAGCGGCTGACCCCGGGCGCGATCCGCATCCTGCGCATGGAGCGCCACGCCGATACCTCCAAAGCGCAGCGCGAGCTGGGCTTCGTCCCGACGCCACTCGAGGATGCCGTTCGCGAAGCCTACGACTTCTTCGTCGCGCGCGGACAGATCCGCGGCAAGAAACTGTCGGCTGTGAGCTCTGAGCTGTCCGCGTCAGAAAGAAAGCGAGCGGTTGGATGAAGGAAGCGGTCAAGTTGGTGACGCTGCAGAAGGGGAAGCCGCCGTCGTTCGAGGAGGCGCAGAACCGTCGGCAGAAGGCGCGCGCCGCCGGCATGAACCCCGACTACTGGTATCCGGCCGCGTGGGACAAAGAGCTCACCAAGGGCAAGATGCAGGAAGTCGTCTTCTGGAAGCAGTCGATCGCGCTCTATCGCGGTCAGGACGGCGTCGTCTCCGCCATCGAGAATCGCTGCGCGCACCGCCAGCTCAAGCTCTCCTACGGGCACGTCGAAGGCTGTCAGGTCGTCTGCCCGTACCACGGCTGGCAGTACGACGGCTCGGGACGCTGCGTGAAGATCCCGCACGAGCTGTTCGGCAAGAAGATGCCGGAGTTTTCGATCAAGTCGTACCCGGTGCAGGTGAAGCACGGGCTGGTCTGGATCTTCCCCGGCGATCCCAAGCTCGCCTCCGAGCGCAAGATCCCGGACATCCCGGAGCTCGACGGCTCCGACCCGTGGGGCCTCATCAAGATCGACGTCACGGTCAAGGGCCATCACTCGATGGTCATGGACAACGTCTCCGATTTTACGCACGCGTACTTACACCGTAAGTACAAACCGTTCTGGGATGCCAAGCTCACCAAGCTCGAGTCGGTCGGCGACAAGGTGGAGCTGGAGTACGACACCGTCGTCGGCGGCGGCGGCGTGACCGCGCACTTCGTCAACCGCGCCAACGCCAACACCAATCGCATCAAGCTCGGCTACGAGTATCCGTATCAGCGCTCGCAGACCGACGAGCACATCAAGCATTGGTGCTTCATCCTGCCAATCGACGAGAACACCACGCGCACCATCTTCCTCTTCTACTTCGCGCACGAGCTGGTCAAGATCCCGGGGCTGGGCGCCTGGCGCATGCCGGGCTGGCTGCTGCGTCGCGTCGTCATGCCGCTGGCCAAGAAGTTCCAGGTGACCCCGCTCATCAACGAGGATGCGTGGGCCGTCGCCGTCGAGCAGGAGGGCTACAACAGCCACTTCGACCGGCCCATCGCCGAGCTCAACCCCGCCGTTCACGAATTCCAGGCCCTGACGATCCGCAAATGGGAAGAGCATCTAGCCCAGACGAAGTAGGCCAGCGGTCGAGCGCCGGCGACGCGAAGCCCGCCGACGCGCTGACGCGGGCCATCGAGCACCTCGCTGCAGTCCAGCACCCGACCGGGTACTGGGAGGCGGAGATGGTGTGGAACTCGATGCTGCTGTCGCAGTGGGTGATGACGCAGCAGATCATCGGGCGCATCGGCCAGATCCCCGACGACACGCGCGCGCGCATCATCCGGCAGTACGAGGTGACGCGCACGCCCGAGGGCGGCTGGGCGATGCACGGCGAAGGCGGACCGTACGTCTTCATGACGACGCTCGGCTACGTGGCGCTGCGGCTTTTGGGCCTGGCGAAGGATCATCCGCTGGTGGCGCCGGCGCGGGCCTGGTTGCGCGCGCAGCCGGGCGGCGTGCTGGCGGTGCCGTCGTGGGGCAAGTTCTGGCTCTCGATGGTCGGGCTCTACGAGTACGAGGGGATGAACCCCATCCCGCCCGAGCTCTTCCTTCTGCCCGACTGGGTGCCGCTGCAGCCGAACAACTATTACTGCCACACGCGGTACATCTATCTCGGCATCGCCTATCTGTACGGGCGGCGCTTTCGTCATGAGCTCGGGCCGATTCGCGATGAGCTCAGGGCCGAGCTCTACGATCAGCCCTACGAGCAGATCGACTTCGCCGCGCACCGCCACGACATCGCGCCGAGCGATCTGCACGTGCGGCCAAGCCTGCCGCTGCGCGCCATCTACGACACGCTCCATCAGTACGAGAAGCGGCCGGTGAAGGTGCTGCGGCGGCGCGCGCTGGAGCACTGCTTTCAGCGCATCGTCTACGAGCAGGAGGTGACGCGCGGGCAGGGGCTGTCGCCGGTGAATGGGCTGCTCGACTGTCTGGCGCTCTTCGCCGAGGGACATCCGCTGCTCGAGCCGTCGCTGCCGGCGATGGAGACGTGGAAGTGGGAAGACGAGGCCGAGGGCATCCGCTATTGCGGCGCGCACTCGACCTCCTGGGACACCGCGTTCGGCATGCGCGCGATGCTCGAAGCGCCGCGCGCGGTGGTCGAGACCGGGACCGCGTCGACGGCGCTGGTCAAGGCGTACGGCTGGCTGCGCGACGCGCAGGTGCAGGAGGAGCTGCCCGACTACGCGCGCGAGCGGCGCGAGCCGGTCCTCGGCGGCTGGTGCTTCTCCGACGGTGCGCATCGCTGGGCCGTCTCCGATTGCACCGCGGAGGCGATGACCGCGCTCCTCGAAGCGCACGCCGCGCCCAACCTCTTGCCCGACGGTCTGACCCGCATCACCGACGAGCGGCTGGCGCAGGCGGCGCGCTTCATCCTGCGCCGCCAGAACGCCGACGGCGGCTTCGGCACCTACGAGGCGCGTCGCGGCAGCTTGATCCTCGAATACATCAATCCGTCGGAGATGTACGGCAACTGCATGACCGAGCGCTCGTACACCGAGTGCACGGCGTCGTGCGTCGGCGCGCTGGCGCGCTTTCGCTCGCGCTTCCCGACGGTGCTGCGCTCGGAGATCGATCGCGCGCTCGAGCGTGGCGTGGCGCTGTTGCGCTCGCGGCAGCTCGCCGACGGCTCGTACCTCGGCTTCTGGGGCGTCAACTTCACCTACGCCATCTTCCACGTCGTCGAGGCGCTCGGCGCCGCCGGCGTGCCGGAGAGCGATCCGGCCATCGCGCGCGCCATCGAGTGGCTGCTCGGCAAGCAGAAGCGCGACGGCGGCTGGGGCGAGCACTGGAAGAGCGCGATGACCGACCAGTACGTCGAGCATCCCGAGAGCCAGGCGGCCATGACCGCGTGGGCGTTGCTCGCGCTCCTGGAGGCGCTGCCGGTCTCGCACGCGGCCATTGGACGCGGCATCGACTGCCTGCGCGCGATGCAGCAGGCGGACGGGCAGTGGCCGCGCCAGTCGCAGGCGGGCGTCTTCTTCTCGACGGCGATGCTCGACTACCGGCTCTACAAAGACTACTTCCCGGCCTGGGCGCTGGCGCGCTTCGCGCGGCTGTCCGGTTCGACCTCGACGTAGTCGGCGCGCGCAAGCTCGCACCAGAACGTGGTTCCGTCATCGAGCTTGGAGTCGACGCCGACGCTGCCGCCGTGGGCTTCGACGACGCGCTTGACCGTCGCCAGCCCGAGGCCGATGCCCGGCTGACCCTGGGTCCGGCCGCGGACGTGCGGATCGAAGACGGTACGGATGAGCGCCGGCGGAATGCCGGGACCGCTGTCCTGGACCTCGAAGCGCACGCGGTCCGGGCGCGCGACGACGCGGATCGCGACGGTCTTCGTCGGGCGCTCGCCCATGTACTTGATCGCGTTGCGGGTGAGGTTCTCGACGACGCTGGCGAGCACGCCCGGATGAGCGGAGACGCTACACGGCGTCGCCGGCGGCTGGAGCGTCAGCGTCACGCCGGCGGCCTCGGCCACCGGCTGCAGCTCGGCGATCACCGATTGCGCCACCGGCACGACTGGCGTGACCACGCCGGGATCGGGGCGCGCGCCGGCGCGGGCGAAGCGCAACAGGCCGTCGACGATGCTGGCGACGCGCAAGATGCCGCTCTTGCCGCGCTCGAGCGTGCGTCGCATCGCCGGATCTTCGGTGTGCGCGGCGGCGAACTCGACGGCCAGGCGCGTGGCCGAGAGCGGACCGAGGATGTCGTGCGCGACGCGGCTGGCGAATTGCTCCAGCTCCTCGGCGCGGCGCGACATCAGCTCATTGCGCTCCTCGACGACGCGATGATGGTGGGCGAGCGCGCGCAGCGCCAGCCACGCCGCCAGCGCGGTGAACAGCGTGCTCAAGAGGTCGAGCACCACCGCCGCCCACGACGACCGGTCGTGATCGCGCTGGATGCGCAGCGCCAGGCGGCGCGCCTGCTCGGCGTTGAGATCGACGGCGCGGCGCAGCTCGTCGGCGCCGCCGTGTAGCGTCGCGCTGATGTCGCTCGGCGGAACCGCCTGACCGGCGAGCACCCCGTCGACGAGATGGTCGACGAGGCGGAGCGCGTGATGCATCGACGCTTTGAGCACATCCTCGCCCGGATAGACGGGCAGGGTCAGGTAGTGCTCGAACCCGCCGTCGATGCGGGCGCGCGTGGCCAGGATCTCTTGGCGGTCGGTCGCCTTGTGCGCGGCGGCGTAGCGGGTCAGAGCGGCGTCGAGGTGGCGCAGCTCCGAGCGCGCCTCGGTGAGCAGCTCGATCGACGGCACGGCGTTGCCCGCGATCGAGAGCGCCGCGGCGTCGATGTCCCGCGAGATCGACTCGGTGTAGACGGTCGAGCCGCCGAAGCAGACGACGGCCAGAAGGAAGCTGACGACGAGTCGCCAGACGAGGCCCGACGGCATGTGGATCTCCTTTCAGCGTGGATGCGTGATGAACGACGCGTACACGGCGTAGAAGATAAGCACGATCGTGTTGGCGGCACAGGCGTCCCAGAGGAGCGAGCGGATGGTCCGTTGTCCATCGGGCTGCGCATTCTCGTCGAGCCGATAGACCAGCGGCAGCGACACGACGAAGATGGTGCCGTAGCAGAGCGAGCCGTAGAGGAGCGTGAAGCTCTTGTCGCGGTAGCGGAAGTACTCGTGCATGACGTCGGTGGCCATGCCGCTGGTCTCGGTGAAGGCGACCGCGTAGCCGATGATGACGAGGACGATGATCCTGAGCGGCAGCGGCGCCGACGGAAAGCGCGTCAGGAACGCCCGCCAGATGATCTGCATCAGCACGTAGTAGGTGCTGAAATAGGCGATGGTGACCGGGTAGAGGAACAGCGGCGTGCGGTGCGCGGTCCACGTGACCGGGAAGTGGTACTCCATGCCGAGGAAGTCGAAGAACAGATCGCTGCCGAACCAGACCTGCACGAAGGTCCACACGGCGATGAAGACGTTGAAGCGCGTGGCATGACGCGAGAGCAGCGGGATGCCGCGATCGGCGGCGCCCGGGAACGCCAGCGGAATCAGCCAGACCGGCGCCGCGAGCGCCAGGCCGAACGCGAGGTGGCCGAGGTCGCCCCAGTGGGCGAAGACGCGGGTCACCTCGCAATAGGTGATGATGCCGATCCAGACGGGGCTGTAGGCGAGAACGAACAGCTCCATCCAGCGCTTGGAGGGATTGGACGAGAGGAGGCGCAAGCGGCGGCGATGGTAACACGCGGCGCCAGTGCTACAGTTGGGGCGCATGAAAGCGATCGGCCTCCTCGCTCTGGGACTGAGCCTCGCCGCTTGCGGTACGCCCACGCCGCAAAAGCAGAAGGGCGTCCAGATGACGCCGGCGCCCGCGGGCGAGGCGGCGGCGGTGGTGGTGACCGAAGCCGCCAAGGCCAAGCGGGAAGGGCGCCAGCTCCTGGTCTACGTCGGCGCCACCTGGTGCGAGCCGTGCCAGCGCTTCCACCAGGCGGCGGCGGCACACAAGCTCGACGCCGATTTCCCGTCGCTGCGGCTGCTCGAGTTCGACACCGACCGCGACGGCGAGCGGCTGGCCGCGGCCGGCTACGTGTCGCAGCTCATCCCGCTGTTCGCGCGGCCGCGCGACGACGGGCGCGCCTCGGGGCGGCAGATCGAGGGCTCCGTCAAGGGCGATGGCGCGGTGGGCGAGATCGTGCCGCGGCTGCGCGCGCTCCTGGCGCCCTGAGAGGCCGCCGTCGCACGAGGCGCTGGCGCGCGAGGCGCTGTCGCACGAGGCGGGTCACGCTGCGCGGATCCTGTCACGCTCGCCCGGCTGGCGCCTATTGAGAGGGTGACGCCGCGCCTGGCGGCGAAGGAGACGCTCATGAAGAAGCTCTTGATGTACCTGTTCCTGGCGACCGCGGTGGTCGTGCCGTCGGCGGCCTGGGCGGCCGAGGCATGCTGCCCCGACTGCCCGACGCCGTGCCCCTGCTGCCCGTAACCAGCGAGAACGGCGAAGCCGGGTGGAACGTCCGCAACGGAACGAGCTGCAGCGATGTCTGACCCGACTCGCCGACGGCGATCGTGCGGCGTTCCGCCCGGTATTCGATCTGGTCTGGCCGCGCGTTCGTGAGATCGCGGGCCGGCTCATCCCGCACGCGGCCGACGCCGAGGACGCGGCGCAGGGCGCGCTCGTGAAGCTGTTCGAGCGCGCCAGCGAATTCGATCCCGAGCGCGACGCGCTCGCCTGGATCGTCGGCATCGTCACCTGGGAGTGCATGACGCTGCGCCGCAAACGGACGCGCCGCCGCGAGGCCGGGAGCGTCGCGCTCGACGCGCTCCCCGACGGTGCCATCAACCCCGAGGAGCACGCCATTTCGGTCGAGCTCGAGACGGTCGCCGTGGCGACGATGGGGCAATTGCGACCCGAGGATCGCGAGACGCTGCGCATCGCGCTCTTCGGCGAGGGGCGGCGCGACCTCAAACCGGCGACGTTCCGCAAACGCGTCGAGCGCGCGCTGGGACGTCTGCGCGCGGCCTGGAGGGATCATGGAATCGGCTGATCTGGCAGCGCGCGCGCGCCGCGCCTACGAAGCCGGTCGCCTGCGCTGGGCGCTGCAGATCGGCTGGATGGTGATCGTGCTGGTCGGTCTCTCGTCGGTGGCGGCGTCGCCTTCGCGGGTCACGATCCTGCTCGGCGTGGCGCTGTTGGCGACGGTGACCGCGTTGCGCTGGCGCGGGCAGACCTTCAGCCTGGCGGCGCGCGTGGGCCTCCTCGCGGGGCTCATCCCGTTCACGCTGCTCCTCGGGATGAAGTGTGGCTCGTCGATGTGCTGCGCGCTCGGCAACTGCATGGCCCACTGCACGCTCTTCTGCGGCCTCGGCGGGCTGGCGGCGGGGGTGCTCCTGGCGTCGCGGGCGCGCCGGCTCGAGGCGGCAGGTCTGCCGTTTCTCGTCGCCGGCAGCCTCGTCGCGGCGCTCACGGGGCTGCTCGGCTGCTTCGTCGGCGGCCTGACCGGAGCGGTCTGGATGCTCGCCGGCGAGCTGGCCGCGACGCTGCCCGCCTACGCGTCGGAGCTCAAGCGCATCAGCCGATGAGCGGGTACTTGCGCTCGCCGTAGAGCCGGTCGGCGACCAGCTGCATGCGCGTGCGCACCAGGTTGGCGCCGGCGCGCAGGACCGCCTTGTCCTCGAAGTTCGAAGCCTCGCCGAGCTCCTTCCAGATCTTGATCGGCGGCAGCACCTGCAGCTTGATCTTCGACGGCAGCGGCAGGTTGGGCAGCGGCCCCCAGCCGACGCCGAAGGGCAGCCCGAGCCACAGCGGCAGCACGTCGACGCGCGCCAGCTTCGAGAGGCCCAGCACCTTGGCCAGCGTGTGACCGCGCGCCAGGACGATCAGCGTCTCGTGGGCGCCGACCGAGACCACCGGCGTGATCGGGACGCGATGCTTGAGCGCCTGGCGGATGAAGCCGGTGCGATTGCCGAGGCTGAGCTGGCGGCGGTTCTTGAAAGTGCGGAACGCCTCGTACGAGCCGCCCGGGTAGACGAGCAGATGGTGCCCCGCCTCGAGCACCCGGTCGCCGTTGCGCGGCGAGGCCGGCAGGACGCCGCAGCGCTGCAGCCACTCCGTCAGCGTCGGCGCGATGCGAAACGGGAAGTCGTGCATGAGCGCATAGAGGCGCCGCCCGCTCGTGCCGAAGTAGTCGTAGAAGAACGAGCCGAGACAGATGGCGTCGGGAAAGACGTAGCCGCCGTCGTGGTTGCCGACGAGCATCGAGGGCTCGTCGGGGATGTTGGCCATCCCGGAGATCTCGGAGCGGAAGTAGTGCTGGCGCAGCGGACGGACCCACTTGACGACGGTCTCGACCATCGCCGGGTCCCACTTCGGGAACGGAGCTAGCGGCTCCTCGCTGATCCGACGGCCGCCGTCGCGCTGGCGGGCAGGCTCTCCGCCGTCCGCGAGAGGAACGCCGTCATGCGTGCCACCACCTGTTCCGGTTTTTCGATGATCGGCATGTGACCGCAACGTTCGATGACCTCCAACTGGCCTGCCGGTAGCTTCCCTGCCCATGTCGGAACCGCCTTGGTCGGGAGCAGTCGGTCGCGGCCGCCGTAGATCACCAGCGTCGGCATCGTCAGCCGCTCCACCTCGTCGAAGAGGTGGTAGCCGGTCAGATCCTTTCGCAGCGACCACATGACCCGCGCCAGATCGCGCACGAAGCGCGGGTCGGGACGCGTGACGCTCTGTTCGATGAACCGCTCGACCTTTTCGTTCCGCTCCTCGAAGACTCGTTTCTCCAGGAGCCGGCGCGCGTTGCGCTCGAGCGCCGCCGCGACCAGCCCTGGCCTCATGATTGTGCGCGCCACCCACTGAAAAGGAAGGGGCATCTTGAACAAACCGGCGGAACTGATGAGCACCAGCCGCTCGACGCGTTCGGGCTCGTGGAGCGCCGCGTCGGAGACGACGAGCCCGCCCAGCGAGTGTCCGGCCAGCGTCGCGCGCTCGATGCCGAGCTGGTCCATGAGCGCGGTGACGGCGCCGGCCAGCCAGCGAATCGAGTAGGTGCGGCGCGGCTTGCCCGAGTGGCCGAAGCCGGGCAGGTCGAGGCCGCAAACGCGAAAGCCGGCAGCGACGAGCGGCGGCGCGACATGCTCGAAGTGGGTGAGGTTGGCGCCGAGCCCGTGGACGAGGACGATGGCGGGACCGGCGCCGGCGTCGAAGTACATGACCGGCGTGTCGCCGTACATGAACGTCTTTTCGTCGTAGGGGAAGAGCTCGGAGCGCGATGGGTAGAGCGGCCTCTGCAGCATCAGCGGTCGAGTGTAGCAGTGCGTCTCGTCCGACGCACGTTCGCTGCCCTCGTCACCGACGGCACGCTCGGTCGCCGGGCGAGCGAGCTGCCTACGGAATGGGCGACAAGTACAGGCCTTGATTGGGCATCTTCGAGCGGCTGAAGAGGACGCGGCTGCGGTCGGTGTCGGTCGTGAAACCGGCGACGTCCACGTCCTTGGCCAGCGTCACCACGGCGGCGTCGCTGGCGACGTCGGCGAGGCGCAGGAGCGAGATGTGGTCGCGGCCGGTCTCGGTGAAGAGGATCTTGCTCGCGCGGGCCGGCGCGACCTGGGTCACCGACGCGGCGAGGGTGCGCGTCGGTGCGCCCGACAGCGGTACGGCGACGAGCGCGCCGGCGTGGCTGCTGTCGACGTTGTCCAGGAGCAGGAGGTTCGAGGAGTCGTCGGTGAAGCCGGCGAGCGCGGCGAAGTCGCTGCGCAGCGGACGCACGACGCCGGTCGAAATCGTCACCAGCGCCAGGTCGTGGTACTCGCCGGCGTGGGTCCAGTACGCGAGCTGCGTACCGTCGGGCGATGCGACCAGCTGAACCGGAGCGTCGGCAAGCAGCGCGACATCGTGCGGCAGCGGCGTGTACATCGAAGGATCGAAGGCGCGCAGCTGCCTGCCGACGGCGTAGACGACATTTTTACCGGCGAGGACCGGCAGCTGCAGCGGCTTGTCGATCGCCGTGGCCCCGGTTCCGTAGGTGTAGTAGCTCGTGGTCGCGTCGTTGAACAAGAAGAACGTGGCGACGCGCTGCAGGCCGGGCAGGACCCCGCTCTTGATCGTGGTCACGACGCCGGTCGTGGCATCGACGCTCGAGACGGTCGCGCTGGTCGTGCCGCTGGCGCAGGCCGAGATCACCAGCGTGCGGTAGTTGAAGGCGAGCTGCGGCCGGCAGGCGGCGGCGACGCTGATGGCCGCGGCGATGCGAGTGCGCGCAGTGCCGTCGGTCTTGGCGAGGTAGATGTCGGCGCTGTTGCCGTCGGCGGACAGACCGTCGGCAAAGGCGATCCAACCGGCTTCGGTGGCGGCGATGCCGGGGACGGCGCTGTAGGCGACCGCCGCGCTGCCGCCGTTGGAGTTGTTGCCGTACGTGGCGAGCGACGTCGAGGTGGTGCTGGTGCCGCGCACGCTGTTCCAGGCAAGCAGCACGTCGTTGGAGAAGGCGACCTCGGTCGTGCGCGGGATCACGACACGCGCGGATTGCGGGTAGTCGATCG